>CAZIRG010000006.1:0-4317 GCA_964541505.1 uncultured Syntrophomonadaceae bacterium
TGAGAAAATGTTAAAAGCAATAGTTGCTGAAGTAACAGGAAAAACTCCACCTAAGACACACAGCCTTATTTATCTTGTTAAATTAGCAAAAGTGCAGTTTTCACAAGAATTATTCGATTTTGTTGCTAAGATAAATAATGTTAGCGTAATCACAAGATATCCGGATAATTTTTCGGAAATTTTGAAGGCGTATCCGCAAGATATTGCTCAAGAATATTTAATCAGAACACGGGAGGTTTTTAAATGTTTAAAAGAAAACCCGATATTAAAAATGTTATCGAAAGATATAAAAAAGAATTAAAAAAATGCGGAATTAATGCAGAAAAAATAATGCTTTACGGTTCTTATGCTAAAGGGACTTCGCGTGAAGATAGTGATATTGACTTAATTATTATCTCCAAGGATTTCAAAGGTTTAAACTTACGAGAAAGATTAGAAATTTTAGGATTAACTGCTGGAAGAGTTTTTGAACCAATAGAAGCGTTAGGATATACAGCGGAAGAAATAGAGATCAAGAAAAAGGAAAGTTTTTTAGAAGATATAATGTAGTGCCATCCTTGTTCGCGTAAGGAAAACGAAAGATATCGTGAGGATGATAAATACTTTAAGAAATCTAAAACAGATAGAAATAATCGCACCAGGAGAATTACTATAAGGGGGTGAAAACATGGAAAAGAAAAAGATAGAAGATATAAAAAAGGAAGTAGAGAGAGAATTTCCGGATGACTTCGCATTACAGCAGGTTCATATTGCAAGAAAAGTACTCACAGAAGAGGCTAAAGAGAAAAAGATGAGTTTCTGCGCACGTTCTACAAGAAACTCTTGCACCGCCGGGGCAAATAATAAAGTTATCCCTTTTTTTTCTTGTAACTCGTCTTTTATGCGGGAGAGAATCTTTTCAATTATCTGTGCGGTAATATTGGGCCTAATATAGTCAAAAACAATAAAGTTATTGCCGATGCGATTATATATTTCTGGGCAACCCAATTTTAACTTAAAGTGTTCCTCTAAAGCGGTCATTATTTTTTCTTTAATTATTTCGTAGGGAGTGTCCTTTTGGAGAAATTCATCGTTGCCGCATTTTGAGCACCTAGTAGGTTTTTCTTTTTCTGTACTCATTTCTGTACATTTCTGGCAACACCAAGAAAGCGGGAGGATATTTGGTTTGCGAATAACTCTATTTTCGCCAACCAAAACATCCACGTAAGCTCCAATATTACTGGTGAAAATAATTATCGACTCTGAGAAATAAACAGTTTCTCCTTTGCCATAAGTCATCCGTCCATCATCCAAAATTTGTAGAAATTTGTCCATAATCTTAGGATGAGCCTTGTTGTCAAAAAAATCTTTGATGTCTGTCTCAAAAAAACCAGGTTCTCCCTGCCTGGATATATTTCTCTACCGCTTGTGCTGCCAATAAAGCAGAACGATCACGCCGGTAAGCGTAACACACATCAGAAAGCGTTGGCTCAAATACATCTTGCAGCAAGAGCATTAATGCCTGTTGTACTATGCGATCCCGAACAGTAAAAATAGCAACGGTTCTCTTTTTGTCAGCAATTCTGATTGCAAATTGCAATGCCACCTGTGGTTTATATCTTTCCTCTTTGATTTCATCAATCAACATACTGAGGTTGTATTCCAAATCTTCCTTAAACTAAGCAATACTTATCTTGTCTGTTCCGGAATTCCCTTTTTTCCCTTCCACCCGCTTCCAAGCTTTTACCATATGCTCCCAAGAACACAATGCTTCCCATAGATCTCTCATCAGAACACCTTCCTTCCCTCCTCTAGCACCACAAAAGCATTTTGTTTGCTCAATTTTCAATGCAGTTGTTTTAACTCTCTAGAAAGTAAGCAAATCAATACTCTGGAAAGTGAGCAAGTCATTGTAATTTCATACTTTTAAAGATCCTTGCATGGGTAAAAAACGCTCATTTTAAAATAAAAAACAAAACAACTAAATTATTTATTTGACAACACAAACAAAAGCAGCTGCTATCTCCTTGCTGTGCGTAAGAGAGAGAAGAATCTTGCGTACTTTATTTTTTTTAGCCTGTTGTGCAGCCCTTCCTCTTAAAGACAACGAAGGTGCTCCTCCAGATAAAGATATAACCTCAATATCCTGCCAGGAAACTCCCTTGTCTCTCAAATTAAGTGCTTTAAAAACAGCTTCTTTAGCCGCAAAGCGAGCAGCCATAGAAGGGTAGGGATTTTTTTTGGCTAAAATATACTCTCTTTCAGAAGCAGTAAACACTCTACGCAAAAATTTCTCTCCTAGTTTTTTATGCAATATCTGAAAACGAGAAATTTCCACTAAATCTATACCAATTCCTATTACCACCCCCCCCCTCCTTCTCACATTATTTTAGGTGTAACTATTCAGCATAACATTACAATTGTAAGGTAAAGAAGTAAAAAGTAGCCTCTTAGCCTCTTAACCTCTCCTTAAATTTTTAGCACTAAAAATTCTAAAGCCAGAGCAGGTGGAATTTGACCTGTTTTGATAGCATAATCTGTTTTTTCGGCTGATTTTAAGGCTTGAAAGAGGGCAGGAGCGGTAAATTTTTGTGCCTGCCGCAGCAGCTTTGTAGCTACAAAAGGAGGCACCGCAAGCTGCCGGGATAGCTCCTTGACCGGCAACCCTTTAGCCAGAAATTCTTTTATCTGGTAGAGAAGTTGCAATTGGCGAGAAATCATGAAAAGAATTTTCAGGGGTGGCTCTCCTTGGGCAAGCATTTCTTTTAAAATACTTAACCCTTCTTCCCGACCACCAGCACCTAGCAAATCCACCAGCTGAAAGATACTGACGTTGAAACTACGCTTAACCAGCAGTCGCAAAACTTCTGGCTTAATTTCTTTTTCGTCGCCCAAATAGAGTGCTACTTTTTCTAACTCCCTGGCAATGAGACTCATGTTCTCTCCTGTCCATTTAAGCAACATTTCTGCTGTTTCATGTGAAATGTTTTTCCCTAAAAGATTCACTTTTTCTTTGGTCCATTGCAAAAGCTGCCTACCTTTAAAGAGCGAAAAATCATAGAGCATTCTTTCTTTCAAAAGATGCTTGAAAATCTTGCGACGTTTATCAATTTTGTTAGTAAAAACAACTAGGCAAGTATCCACGGGAGGGTGCTGTAAATATTCAAATACTATTTCTACATTGGCAACATTTTTATCTGTTAAAAAGGTGGCTGTTCTAAAGACTACCACTTTTTTAGTAGTAAACATATCCCTAGCTCTAGCCTGTTCTAAAAGCTCTGAAATGGCAAGATCACGATATAAAACGACTTCTCCCTCTCCTGCCAGATAGGTTGTCTTTAAAACTTTCAGTCCTTCTATCAGGAGGTAATCATCCTCACCATAAAAACAATAAAAAGGCTTTACCATACCGTTTTTAATTTCTCTGATAAACTGGCTATAGTTCATATCTTTTCCTCGCTAAAAAGCATTATCGATTAATTCAATTGAAATGGGCTGCTCTTTTCTCCCGTCAAAAAGAATACTTACCACATCAAAGCGGCAGGAAACGTCTCTGATTCCTTTTTCTTTCAGGTAGCACTGGGCTATGTTACGTAACCTGTATTGCTTTTTAGGAGTAATTCCTTCCTGAGGATAACCATAGTTTAAATTTGTCCTACTTTTAACCTCGATAAAAACCAGCACATCCTTTTTAGCAGCTATAATATCTATTTCTCCTAAAACACAACGATAATTAAAGGCTATTATTTTATACCCTCGACTCTTTAAATAAGCAGCAGCAACTTTTTCGCCCCTGTTCCCTAGTTCCTGTTTGTTCATTTAAGCCTGCCTTTCTGCACACTACAATTTGTATTGTTTTGATATTGATGCGTATTTTTTTTAAAAAAGGTTAAAATAAAAATAATAATTTTATAAGGGAGGATCGAAATGAATACCAAAAAGAAAGAAAAAAAGAACAAAAACAAAAAACTAAAAAGCAATGTTAACGTTAATGAAGAGTTTAGCTGCGAATTAGGCAGGGATGTCAACCTTATCCAAAAGGAAAAAAAGTGGAAAACTGTTGCGGTAACAAAAAAGAGAAATGCTAGTTTCACTAGGAGCAGCCTGAAAAAGGCTGCTCTTCTCTGTTATACTGACGTAGGTCATAAACTAACATTTGTCGATAAACTCATTAACAAAAACTAGCTGATGCAATACGGTTTATTGGTTTGCAGTTTACAGTTTACGGTTTACAGAGGTTACGAAGGTTGCGGGTTCACGGTTTTCTAGTTTACTATACAACAATTAACCGATAACCAATAACCAATAACCAATAACCAATAACCAATAACCAATAAC
>CAZIRG010000006.1:4417-23994 GCA_964541505.1 uncultured Syntrophomonadaceae bacterium
ATTAACCGATAACCAATAACCAATAACCAATAACCAATAACCAATAACCAATAACTGATAACCAATAACTGACAACTGTCAACTGTCAACTGTCAACTGTCAACTGAAGTTTAGATATTTAATAAAGCCTTCACAAACTCTTCAGCATCAAAGGAGTGCAGGTCTTCTCGTTTCTCCCCTGTGCCGATAAATTTAACGGGGATATTTAATTTATCCCTGACGGCAACAGCAATGCCGCCGCGTGAAGTCCCATCAAGCTTGGCCAAAACCAGACCAGTTACACCTGCTGCTTGGCTAAAAACTTCTGCCTGTGCGATAGCATTTTGACCTGTTGTGGCATCAATTACCAGTAAGGTTTCATGTGGAGCACCTAGACAAACCTTGGCAGCAACTCGGGATATTTTCTTTAATTCTTCCATCAAGTTAAGTTTTGTATGCAGCCTGCCTGCTGTATCGCATAAAACAATATCTGCACGGCGGGCCACCGCAGCATTAATAGCATCAAAAACCACTGCTCCGGGATCTGCCCCGGTCTTATGTGCCACAATATCAACTTCTACCCTGTCCGCCCATACTGTTAGCTGCTCTATAGCCGCTGCTCGAAAGGTATCTCCTGCCCCTAAGATAACTTTTTTACCTTCTTTTTTGAATTTATAGGCTAACTTACCGATAGTTGTGGTTTTGCCAGTCCCATTAACACCTAAAACTAAAATAACTGTGGGTGATTTTTCGGCCAGCAAAAGACCCTGCCCATCAGACATCCTAGTAACTAATATTTCTTTCAAGAATGTTTTTATTTCTGCGGTATCTGTAACTCTGTTCTTTCGCACATATTCCCTTATTTCTTCCACCAGTTTTAAAGTAAGATCTACCCCAACATCCCCGGAAATAAGAATTTCTTCCAGCTCTTCGAAAAAGTCTTCGTCGATTTTATTCCGCCGAAAAAGGTCATCAACCCGGCGTGTAAAGTTTTCTCTGGTTTTTTTAAGACCAGTAATAAATTTTTTCAACACAACAATTTTTCCCCTCCTTGCTAGTTGGCAATTATCTCACCCTTCCCTTTAAATCTCATAGAAATCATTCTGGAGATTCCTGCCTCTTCCATAGTTACACCATACAAAGTATCAGCTACTGCCATAGCCTGTTTGCGGTGGGTAATCATTATGAATTGAATTTTTTTAGACATTTCTTTTAGAAAGTTACTAAATTTCTCTAAGTTACTATCATCTAATGATACATCAATTTCATCAAGAAGGCAAAAAGGAACTGGTTTTACCAGTAAAAATGCGAAAAGTAGGGCAATAGCCGTTAGAGCCTTTTCGCCACTTGACAAAAGCGAAATATGCTGCTGTTTCTTGCCAGGAGGCTTGGCTATAATATCTATACCGCTTTCTAGAGGGTTATCTTTATCTACCAGTTTTAGAAAAGCTGTGCCGCCACCAAACAAACTCTGAAAAACTGTTGAAAATTTGTGAGCTAAAAGATTAAAAGTCTCTTGAAATTTTGTGCTCATTTTAACATCAATCTCAGCGATAATTTTAGCCAGGGTTTGCTGTGCCGATAATAAGTCCTCTTTTTGCTCTTCCAAAAAATCCAGCCGCTTCTGTACTCGTGCCAGTTCTTCTATGGAACCCGTATTAACATCTCCTAGAAGGGCGAGCTTTTCTTTGCAAATCTCTATTTCGCCAGCAGTATCCTTTTTAGATAGTGACAGTGCTTCCGGTGGAAAATCAGCTGCAAAATCCAGCTTAAAATCATCTTGAAGTTTGCCGCAAAGGATAGCAAACTCCGTATCTAGCGTTGCCTTCTGAATTTCCAGCTTGGCTTCTTTTCTTTTGAGAGCCTGTAAATTCTGGCGTGCTTGCTCTGTTTCTTGTTCACTACTTAAAATCTCAGCATTAATATCGCTTTGTTCTGACTGTAAAACAGTCAGTTCTTTTACCAGCGATCTCTTTTTGCTTTCAACCTCAGCTATCTTAGCTTCCCTGTCCTCTATTTCTTTTTGCAAGGAGATATTCTCTGACTGCAAAAACTTGGTTTCTTGATTTATTTTATCTAAAACAATCCTTTGCTCAGCTTCTTTTTCTACTACCTCTGCAAGTTTCTCTGCAACACTTTTTAGGTTTTCTTCTCTTGATGCCAGCTTAACCTTTGCCCTGGTAACTTCTTCCTGCAAAGCAACCAAAGCATCTTGCCCCACCGCCAATTTCTCTTTACTTGCCTTCAGCTTTTCTTCTGATTTTGCCAGATTCGCATAACACAAGGTCAACTCTGATTGCCATTTTTTTTCTTTCCTGCTTATTTCTTTTAATTCTACAAGCAACGTTTTTTGAGCCTGTTTCCGGTCGTCAAGTCGGCTGATAATAGTTTTTAGTTCTGTTTTGTTGTTCCCTGCTTCTTTTTCCTTGTATAACAAATTTGCCTGCAAGTTTTCTTTTTTAGCAATGCTTTTCTGCATTTTCTCGCTAAGATATTGTTCCTTTGTTTTAAGTGCTACCAGTTCGTCTGCTAGAGCATTTAAACGTTTGACGAGGTCTTCTTGTTTCTGTCTTAAAACTTCTATTTCTTGTTTTCTGGAGAGCAGAAAGGTCTCTTTTTTCCTGTTATACCCCCCGGCAACTGCTCCTCCTGCAAAAATCACTTCGCCTTGCAAAGAAACTATCTTGAATTTAAAGGAGGTTAGGCGAGCTGCTTTTTGAGCTGCCGGCAAATGTTCACAGACCAGAACTCTACCCAAAAGATATTGCATAATAGCTTGGTAACGAGACTCAAATCGAATCAATTTCACTCCCAGACCGACAATATCAGCCTTTATTTGGTCTTCTTCCAGTGTTTTGCCTCGGATTACCGTAAGAGGCAAAAAAGTAGCTCTGCCTAAGCGTTTCTCTTTTAAAAAAGCAATAGCCTCCTGTACCGCTTTTTCATCTTCAGCTACAAGATTCTGTAAACTGCTGCCTAAAGCTGTTTCTATTGCCAACCGGTAATCAGAAGAAACTTCCAGCAAATCGGCTACCGTGCCGTGAATACCCTGGCAGCGACTTTCACCCCTAGCCTTGGCTTGTAGAACACTCCTGACTCCCTGAAAGTAACCGGCAAAACTGCTTTCTAGTTCTTGTAAAATCTTGCAATTTTCTGCTGTTGCCCGAGACTCTTCCTTAAGTTTCCTCAGCAGTTCTTCCTTTTGTGAAATGGTCGCCAGTAAAGAATCTCTTTCTTGGCGAATCTTCTCTATTTCCCTACTCTGCCCGGCAGTTTCTGCCTGCATAGTACTTAGTTTTTTTTCTTTTATCTCTAACTCTGTTTTGATTCTATCTGCTATCAGCAGCATAGAGTTTATTTGGGCCTCAAGTTCTAGGAGTTTTTCTTGTAAGTGCTGTTTCCTCTCTGCTGCACTATCTAGGCTAGCTGCTTTTTGGAATTTTTCTTTCTGTAGCTTTTCCCATCTTTTTTGCAAATCAGATACTTTTGTTACACCTATCTCTTTGTTTAAAGCCTGTCCTCTTTCCTCTATCTGCTTGAGAGTAAGTCTGATTGCAGCTACTTCCTGTGTTAATTTGTCTTTTTTTCGTCTCAAGTCAATCTGCAGTTTATACAGATTATCTATTCCTGCTGCTATCTTTGTCTTTTCTTCTTCGTTCCTGCACAGCCTGGCTTCGTTGCTGTTAATCTTTTCTTTTGCCAGTTCTAATTCTCCATGAATTTTCTCCCTATTTCCGCTTATATCATAAACACGGTTCTGTTTTTCCTGTAGATGCTCTCTTGTTTTTTCCAACTTCCATTTAAGAGTTGTTAGCAGATTTTCTTTTTCTTGTAAAAAACCAGTCTCTTTTAAAATGTTGTCCCTCTCTGCAGCCAGGTTAGAAGTTAGCTTCGCCAGTCTCTTCTCGAGAAGTTTCCCTTCATAAAAAAGCAACCCTGTTACCAGCTTGTCCAGGCTATCTTTAAGGGCTAAATATTCTCTCGCCTTAGCTGCCTGCTCTTCCAACGGCAGTAGCTGTTCTTTGTTTTCAGCAATAATATCTCCTATGCGTAAAACATTGTGCTCGGTCTCCAATAATCGTCTTTCCGCTTCTCTTTTCCTATGCTTATACTTAGAAATACCGGCCGCGTCTTCAAAAATATGGCGTCTCTCACCAGGACGATTACTTATAATAGTATCAATTCTACCTTGGCTGATAATCGAATAAGCTTCTTTTCCTATACCCGTATCAAGAAATAATTCCACGATATCTTTTAGACGTGCCGGTGCTTTGTTAATTAAATACTCGCTTTCCCCTGTTCGATACAAGCGACGAGTAATAGTTACTTCTTTAAACTCTAGGTTTAAAGCACCGTCTTCGTTGTCAAAAGTCATGGAAACTGATGCCATTCCCAACGGTTTTCGCTGTGAAGTTCCGTTGAAAATAACATCTTCCGTCCTGTTTCCACGCAGTGATTTGATGCTTTGTTCTCCTAAAACCCAACGAAAGGAATCAACAATATTACTTTTGCCGCAACCGTTAGGACCGACAATAGCTGTGATTCCTTCTTGAAATACTAATTCTGTTTTTTGTCCGAAAGATTTAAACCCAAAAAGTTCTAATCTTTTGAGTTTCATTTTACCAACCTTTCAAATGCCCGCTGTGCTGCCTCCTGCTCAGCTTCCTTCTTGCTTTTTCCGCAACCTTCACCGAAAACTTTTCTATTCAATAAAAACTGAGCAGTAAAAACCTTGTTGTGTTCAGGTCCTTTTTCGGCAACGATTCTGTATTCCGGTGTTATAGATTTTTTTTCCTGCATATACTCTTGCATAATTGTTTTATAATCACGCTTTAACATTCCTTTTTCTAAAGCGGAAAAAACTTCCTTGAAAAGTTCCATAATGACTTCTTTGGTTTTCTGGTAACCTTTTGCTATATAAATGGCACCTATTACCGCTTCCAGAACATCAGATAATAAAGAAGGCCGTTTGGCACCGCCACTAGCAGTTTCGCCTTTCCCTAATTTTAAATAAATCCCGATATTAATTTTTTTGGCTACTTTAACCAAACTATCTTCACACACCACAGCTGCTCGTAATTTTGTCAGCTTTCCTTCTGGAAAATCAGGATAATTATGGAAAAAATATTCACTTATCACTAACTCTAAGACCGCATCCCCTAAAAACTCCAGCCTTTCATTATGATGTAAAAAGCTGTTCTTTCCTTCTTGCTCGTAAGCATAAGAAGAATGGGTTAAAGCCTGATCAATAAGGGGTTTTTCTAGGAGTGAGAGATTTAAAGCTGCAAGTAGTTTTTCAGAACCTACCAAGCATTTTCCCTCCTTTAAGGTGGGGGGACACATCTCCCTTTAAGGGGAGGTATGTCCCTCTTCTATTTGTGGGGGGGCACATCTGCCTTTACTTATTCCATTTTCTGAATAGTAGGCAGGCGTTTGTGCCGCCAAAACCAAAAGAATTACTCAAGGCCACCTGGAAAGATTGCTGACGTATCTTGTTCGGGACATAGTCTAAATCACACTCCGGTTCAGGATGCTCATAATTGATAGTGGGTAAGATAATTTCGTGATATAAAGATAAGACCGTGGCTATCGCCTCAATTCCCCCGGCAGCCCCGAGAAGATGTCCTGTCATTGATTTAGTAGAACTAATAGGGATTTTATAGGCTTGCTTGCCAAAAACAGTCTTAATAGCCATAGTTTCAATCCTGTCATTATGTTCTGTAGAAGTACCATGGGCATTGATATATTCTACTTCTTGAGGTTCAATACCGGCATCTAACAAAGCAGCTTGCATACAACGGATAGCCCCGTCTCCTGTCGGTTCAGGTGCTGTGATATGATAAGCGTCTCCTGTCATACCATAACCTATTAATTCTGCATAGATTGTTGCCCCACGTGCTTGTGCCTGTTCAAGCTCTTCTAAAACAACAATGCCTGCTCCTTCGCCCATCACAAAACCGTCCCTGTCTTTGTCAAAAGGACGGGACGCTTTCTGCGGCTCATCATTACGTGTGGACAGTGCTCTGGCAGAACAAAAACCGGCCACAGTAATGGGCGTAAAAGGGGCTTCCGAGCCGCCCGCCAGCATTGTTTTTGCTCCCCCGTGCCGGATTATGTTATAAGCATCACCAATAGCATGGGTTCCGCTGGCACAGGCAGTCACCACTGTACTATTTGGTCCCTTTATCCCTAAGGCAATAGAAACATAGCCGGAAGCCATATTGGCTATAAGCATAGGAACCAAAAACGGACTTACCCGGCGTGCCCCTTTCTTTCTTAGAACCTCAAACTGTTGTTCTATAGTCTGAATACCACCAATACCTGAACCAATAATAACTCCTGTATCTGCACCATTTTTCTCATTGCCAATACTTACACCGGCGTCTTTTACTGCCATTTTAGCTGCTGCTACTGCATATTGAACAAAAGAATCTGTTCTCTTGATCTCCTTTTTATTCAGATGTTTTTCAGGTTGAAAATCTTTGATTTCAGCCCCAATAGTGGTACTAAAACCCGTTGTATCAAAATGAGTAATCTGAGCAGCACCACTTCTGCCTTGCAGCAACCCCTGCCAGAATGAATCCTTGCCAATACCGATAGGAGTAACAGCACCAACTCCTGTAATAACAACTCGTTTCATAGAAACATCACCTGCTTATTTTCTCGATTGTCAACCTTCTAACTGTTTTTCTATGTACTTAACTATATCTCCGATAGTCCTGATTTTTTCCACTTCTTCATCGGATATTTCCAACTCAAACTCCTCTTCTATAGACATAACTAACTCTACAACGTCCAATGAATCAGCATCAATATCTTCAAATGTGGTTTCAAGACCAATCTCTCGTTCCTCAAGAGCAAGCTGTTCTGCTACCAGGGTTTTTACCTTATCAAATACATCCATACTTAAACTTACACCTCCTTTTCTGGAGGTTAGATGTGCGAAGTTAGAGGTTGGATTGTAAATTAAATCGATAGTCCTCCGTCAACACAAATAACCTGACCTGTAATGTACTCACCCACTGAAACTAGAAAAAGTGCTGCGGCGGCAACTTCTTCCGGCTTACCTGTTCTACCTAAAGGTATAAGGGACAAAATGCTTTCCTGTGTCTTCACAGATAAAACAGCTGTCATCTCGGTTTCTATAAACCCAGGAGCGATAGCATTTACTGTTATTTTTCGGCTAGCAAGCTCACGTGCCAGTGATTTTGTAAAACCGATCAAGCCAGCCTTGGCAGCAGCATAATTTGCCTGCCCAGCTGCCCCGGTAATACCTGTTATTGAACTAATATTGATTATGCTCCCACCTGTTTTTTGTCTTATAAAAGACCGCATAAAAGCTTGTGTACAATTAAAAGCTCCTGTCAAATTTATGTCAATAACCTGCTGCCATTCCTCAAACTTCATTCTGGCAACAATATTATCCCGGGTAATACCTGCATTATTAATTAGTATATCAATTTTGTCAAATTTGGCAAGGGTTTGTTTAGCCAAAGTCACACAATCTTCTCGGAGGGAGATATCTCCTTGTATGATAATTCCTTCTCCCCCGGTCTCTCTAACCATGCTTAAGGTTTCTTCCGCTCCTGCCAGATGTCGATTATAATTAATTACTACCTGTGCTCCTGCCGCTGCCATTTTTAAAGCGATGGCTCTTCCTATCCCGCGAGATGCTCCGGTAATTACGGCAACTTTATCTTTAAGCAACACTGATCTCTCCTTTCTGAAAAAAGGAAACTCCTCTAGAGAGACTTTTCCTATCTCCCATAGGAAATACGGCAACTTCTTTCTGAATCTTCTTCAACAAACCAGTGAGAGTTTTACCAGGACCAACTTCAAAAAACAAATCAAAACCATCCTGTAAAAGGTGCTGGATTGAATCTTCCCACATTATTGTCCTGCTGACTTGTTCAAGAAGAGCTTTTTTTATGTCCTCCGCCTTATAAATATAGGCTGCATTTACGTTGGCAACCAAGGGCAGCTTAGCCTCTTTGATTTCCAGCTTATCTAACTCTACTTTCAAAAGTTCCTCCACTCCTGCCAGCATACTACAATGAAAAGGTGCACTTACTTTTAAGGGAATAACACAGCGTGCACCTGCCTTTAAGGCTAGATCAGCAGTCTTTTCCAAAGCTTTTTTTTCTCCCGAAATAACGATTTGTCCGGGGGAATTAAAGTTTGCCGGCTCAACCACCCCAAACTCTCTTCCGGCATAACAAACATCCAACAGGGTTTTCCGATCAAGCCCTATTATAGCAGTCATCCCTCCAACGCCTTCAGGAACTGCTTCCTGCATATATTGCCCTCTTTTTTGCACCAAAGGCAAAGCGTCTTCAAATTTTAAGGAACCTGCCGCTACCAGAGCTGTATATTCTCCCAAACTTAACCCGGCTACAGCATCTGGCTCAATACCATATTCTTGGAGAACAGACAGGCAGGCTATACTGGTAACCAATATCGCTGGCTGGGTAATTTCTGTTTTTTGTAAAACATCCGGGCAACCGGAAAATATAACTTCACTTAAATTAAAGCCAAGCACCTCTTCTGCCCGAGAAAAAATCGCCCGGGCAACAGAAAACTCCTCTGCCAGCTCTCTACCCATGCCTATATATTGTGTCCCCTGCCCCGGAAATAAAAAAGCTATCTTAGCCAAGGAAACCAGTCCTTTCATTCACTAAAAATTCTTTTCGCTCCTTGCATTATCTCTTCGATGATATCTGCTGCTTTCTCAATTTTGTTAACCATGCCGGCTACTTGCCCGGCCATTACCGAGCCGTAGGAAACATCTCCTTGTTGTGCTGCCGCCGCCAATTTTCCTCTCCCGAAGGCTTCCAGCTGTTCTTTAGAGACACTTCTCTTCTCCATCTGCTCAAACTCTCGAGATAGCTTATTTTTCAGCACTCGCACAGGATGACCGGTGGAATGTCCCAAGACAACAGTATCCCTATCTTTAGCTTTTATTAAAAAGTTCTTGTAATTATCATGTACCATACATTCTGTTGCACACACAAACCTAGTTCCTATCTGCACCCCCTGCGCTCCTAACGCTATACTGGCAACTAATCCCCGTGCATCGGCTATGCCACCCGCGGCTATCACCGGTACGGTTACTGCATCAACTACCTGGGGAACCAGTACCAAAGTGGTAAGTTCACCAACATGTCCACCGGCCTCTATACCTTCTGCTATTAAGGCATCAATACCTTGTCTTTCTAAACGCTTGGCCAGAGCTACAGAAGATACTACCGGCATAATTTTGATTCCTTTTTCCTTAAAAGCAGAAATAAATTTCCCCGGGCTGCCAGCTCCCGTAGTCACAACGGGAACACTCTCCTCTAATACTACTCGTACAACATCTTCCACAAAAGGGGAAAGCAGCATAATATTAACTCCAAATGGTTTATTGGTAATTTCTTTTACTTTTTTTATTTCTTGGGCTACCACTTCAGCCGGAGCATTGCCAGAACCAATTATACCTAAACCTCCGGCTTCTGAAACTGCAGCCGCCAGCTCTCCTGTTGCAACCCAAGCCATACCCCCTTGCAAAATAGGATATTTAATATCAAGCAAATCACAAATTCTTGTTGGCATCTTCACCAGTCACAACATCCTTCCCCTGATTACCAGCGCAATAAATTAGCTCCCCAGGTAAGACCTGCACCGAAAGCTACCAAAGCTACTATATCTCCTCTTTTGATCCTGCCATCATTAACTGCCTCTGATAGTGCTATTGGTATAGAGGCCGCAGATGTATTCCCATAACGATTAATATTAACAATAACCTGTTCTTCCTTCAAATTAGCTCTTTTTCTTACTGCCTCAATGATTCTCAGATTAGCCTGGTGCGGCACCAAAAAATCCACGTCTTCTAAGGTGAGTTGAGACTTCTCCAAAACTTGTTGCAAAGATTCTCCCATCTTACGTACAGCAAGTTTAAAAATTTCTATTCCCGCCATGGTAGCAAAATGCTGCCCTTTTTCTAGAGTCTCCAGAGAGGGGGGTAGCCGACTCCCGCCAGCAGGAACTTTTAAATAATCTCTAAGAACACCATCAGACCCCATATAAGACGCCAGAAGACCTTCTCCCGCTGGAGCAGGTTGAAGTATAGCCACCCCAGCTCCATCCCCAAAGAGAACACAAGTATTTCTGTCCTTCCAATTTACAAAGACAGAAAGAACCTCCGCCCCGGCAATTAAAACATTTTTGTAGAGACCACTCTGTATAAACTGACCTCCTACAGTTAAAGCATAAACAAAACCACTACAAGCCGCTGCTAGATCAAAAGCTACTGCATTGGAGGCATTTAACTCTGCCTGTACTGCACAAGCTGCTGCCGGTAGATGAGTATCCGGTGTTATTGTTGCTACAATTATTAGGTCTATTTCTTCCGGAGACAACTCAACCTTAGCCAGTGCCTGACGAGCAGCCTTAACAACAAAATCAGAAGTTGCTTCACCCTTTGCTGCAATACGCCTTTCCTCAATTCCTGTTCTAGAAATAATCCACTCGTTACTTGTATCTACCATTTTTTCTAACTCAATATTCGTCAACACCTTCTCAGGTGCATAGTGTCCCATTGCTGCGATTCTAACTCCTCCGGTCAGCAAAAACCTCAACTCCTTTTTAAAGAATTTTCCCTGTCCTCTATAAAGCAATTTTCCATTTCGATAAAACAGCGCCTTTTAATAAAACTATAGGCTTGCTTTAAAATAGCATTTTTAATAGCCTGAGCCTGGGATGAACCATGTGCTTTAATAACCAGACCATTGATTCCCAGAAAAGGCGCCCCACCGTATTCAGAATAATCCAGATGTTTTTGCAAATTTTTGAAACTTGGTTTAAGCAATATACCACCCAAACTGCCACGACGGGTGGAAGATATTTCTTTTTTTAGAAAAGAAAACATTTCTTCAGCCAAGCCTTCCATGCCTTTTAATAATATATTTCCGGTAAACCCATCACAGACAATAACGTCAGCCACCCCGCGCATCAGATCTCTGGCCTCAATATTACCGATAAATTCTTTCATGTGTTCCAAAGCCTTATATGCTTTTTTAACTTGCTCATTACCCTTACCGGTTTCTATACCTATATTTAAAAGGGCTAGACGACATTTGTTCTTCTCTAAAACTAGGCGACTGTAGGCCTTGCCCAAAAGTGCAAACTGCATTAGGTGCTCTACCTTGGCATCCATATTCGCTCCCGCATCCAGCAAAACAGTAGGTCCCTTTTTTTCTGTAGGCATAATGGCAGCTAACGCCGGGCGTTTTACACCCTGCATACGTCCTAAAATAAACAATCCTCCCGCCAACAAAGCGCCTGTATTACCAGCGCTGATCACAGCTCCAGCCTCACCGTCTCTAACGGCATTTAGAGCTTTAACCATAGAAGAATCTTTTTTCCGTCTCAAAGCTAAAGCTGGTTGCATTTCGTTATCAATAATTTCTTCTGCATGCAATATCTTTATTCTATTTTCAGGAAATTGATATTTATCAAGTTCGGTACGAATAATATCCCTATGTCCGGCTAAAGTTATAAAGAGATCTTTCTCTTCATGCAAGGCAAGAACGGCCCCTTTGATAGTCTCCACAGGAGCATAATCTCCTCCCATAGCATCAAGAACAATATGTACCATTAGCGTCCTCCCAAAATGTTTCCTTCTGCAAATTTACCGTTATATGAAAACCCTCCTGCTCGAGTAAAGGATTTTAATGACCTTCAATCTTGCAGGAGCGTTCTATAGATGCTATTATTATCACTAACTGGTTTTTATAACTTCTTTTCCTTTATAATACCCACAACTTAAGCAAACCCTATGAGGCAACTTTTCCTCATGACATTGAGGACATTCTACCAACCCCGGAACAGTTAACTTCCAATGAGTTCTCCGCTTGTCTCGTCTTGTTTTTGAAGTTCTTCTTTTTGGTACCGCCACTTACTAAAACACCTCCTTATCACCCATCCAACCCTTAGCCTCTAACCCTTAGTTTAGTAAGGATAGAAGATTATCTGTCAAACAGCTAGCATTTATTATATATAGTGTCTTTACCTTTGTCAAGGAACCCGCTGGTCAAAAATTAGGGGAATTTACAATCTTTGAGATATAAGCAGGGGAATACCTTTGCTTACTAGAAGATTACTAATTATACTAATTATATTGCCGATGGGCAACTAACCTACATTATCAATAAGTATTCAGAAATTTAAAATTGATGACCATTCATCGGTTTACAGTTTTACGGTTTACAGTTTACAGTGATTACGAGGTTACAATTTGCTATACTATACAATAATTAACTGGCAACTGGCAACTGACAACTGATAAAGGAGTTTTGCTTATGCATATTATAGGACTGGTCGTAGAATATAACCCTTTCCATAACGGTCACCTACATCATCTGAGAGAGGCTAAAAAAACTTTGCCGGATGAAACTGCAATCGTCTGCGTTATGAGTGGGAATTGGGTGCAGCGAGGAGAGCCGGCCTTGCTTAATAAATGGGCACGCACAGCCATGGCCTTACAAGGAGGGGCAGACCTAGTTCTGGAACTGCCTACTGCTTTTGCTCTTCAAAGTGCTGAAAATTTTGCTCTAGGGGCCGTACAAACTCTAGCTGCCACAAACGTGGTCTCTCACCTCTGTTTTGGTAGTGAAGCAGGAGAAATCTCTGTATTGCAAAAAATTGCTTACCTGCTATTAAAAGAACCACCATTGTTTAAAGAAAAATTAAAACTGCTTTTGAATAAAGGTCGTTCTTACCCTGCCGCTCTATCTCAAGCAGCATCTCTTATCCTTGCCGATCATAGAATCACAAAGATAATAAAAACTCCCAATAATATCTTGGGAGTAGAGTATTTAAAAAATCTTCTTAAAATCAATTCTAAAATCATTCCTTTTACTATCCCCAGAAAAGGAGTCAGCTATCATTCCTTGCGCCTAGAAGGGAATATTGCTAGCGCCACAGCCATACGAAAGGGTCTGGAAGAGAACGGCCTTTCTTTTGTCTCCCAATCTCTGCCGACAAGCAGCATAAATATTATAAAAAAGGAAATAGAAGCAGGGAAAGCCCCTGTTTTCCCGAAAGCGCTAAGTTCTTCCTTGATGATTCTTTTGCGCAGATCATCTCTAGAAGATTTATATCAACTACCAGGTATGGAACCAGGTCTACCGGAAAGATTTCATAAAATCTGTCACTCCACCAACACTATCACAGAAGTTCTTAAGGCCGTCGCCACCAGGCGCTACACCAGACCAAGACTGCAACGCATCCTGAGTTACCTCTTTTTAAATATCAGCAACCATGATTTAATCTCTTACAATGCCAGTGGACCCAAATATTTGCGTGTTCTAGGTTTTTCTCCCACTGGACAGAAAATTTTGCATAAGATCAAAAAAACAAGCCCACTACCGCTGGTAACAAGCCCCGCAAAATATTTCAGATACCAGCAGGATAAAATCGGTCACAAAATGCTCAGTCTAGACATAAAAGCTGCCAACCTATACAACCTTCTCTATCCGGATATTTCTGCCAGAAACAGTGGGGGAGAATTTTCGCTTTCTCCCCTGAAAAGAGCAAGCTGGGACGAAGCAAACAGGGACGATTGCTAGTTATCTAAAAAATCGAAAACTTCCTGTAGTGTGTTTACTTCGACAATCTCTATCTTGTGAGCTGTTGCCTGTGCTTCTGGGAAATTTTTTGCGGGTACTAGAAAAATTTCGGCACCGCCATTTTCAGCAGCAATCACTTTTTGTTTTACTCCACCTATGGGACCTATCTCTCCGTTTAAGTTTACTGTGCCGGTTCCGGCAATTTTTCTCCCTCGGGTAATATCCAGAGGTTCAAGCTGGTTAAATATCTCTAGAACAAACATCATACCAGCAGAAGGCCCGGTAATTTTGCCGACATCAATATTGATTTCTACCGGTAACTGCGGCTCCCAATTCAAAGTTTGAACTAAAATGCGTAAGGCTGCTTTATCCTCGTCAACCGGGTGGGAAGCCGTTTCTATGCTTTCCGTATATTTAATGCCATCTCTATAAAAAACTACCTCCACAAATTCTCCTTGCTTTCTCTTTTGGATAAGATTTATCAGCTCTTCTGTTATATGTACCTCTATCCCATCTATTGCCTTGATTATATCTGCAGTTTGAAGTATATTTACAGCCGGACTATCTTTTAGTACTTCTCTAATCACTACCCCATCGCTTTCAACCGGTACTTCATAACCAGCCCAACGCAAAGCCACAGTTTTAGCAAGAACTTGACTTTCTTCCATCCAACGCTGCATTAACTCATTATACTCTTGGCGATCCATCTCCGGAGGGATGACGTTTTCCCTAGGCACCAGGTCAGCTGAAGGATGAACAAGAGCATAAAGAAATAAAGGTAAATTAACTCTTTGCTGCGAAATTGTTACTAGAAAAAAAGACCCCTTGTTTTCTGCTGGGGTTTTATCTACATGCACAAGTTCTCGCAAGTCTTGCACCGCACCCGGAAGAACTATATAGTAATCGGGTTTAATCAAGAAACTAGCTGCTATAAATAAAACAGCAACAAGGATAACTATTTTTCTTTTTTTAGTAAGCATTTTTTAGTTGTTCCCTTCCAGTAAATTTTTAATAGCAGGTATTACCCGACAGGTGGCTTCTGCCCCAATAGCAACTGCTTCTTCAACCCTGTGAAACTGACTTGCCCCAATTTCTCTTAAGTCAGGTTTGATTAAAATATCAGCATTAGTAATAGTGTGTTTCTGTATTTCGTGTGCCATTATGTCAATAGATTGTGTAATGACGTCAATGATATTGTTTGCCTTTTTCATACCTAAATATATGCCTGTATCTACAGCAACAACAACATCTGCTCCCATTTCCCCAACGATATTTACAGGAACTCTATTTAAAACTCCGCCATCTACCAATAAATGATCTTTCCACACTACAGGGGCAAATATTCCCGGTATAGATATACTTGCCCTTACCGCCTCTCCTACACTACCTTCATTTAGAGTTATGCTTTCACCAGTGTACAAGTCTGTTGCACTAACAGCAAAAGGTATTTTTAAATCACTAAAATTGCGTTCTCTAAGCAAAAAACTAATTATCTTAAGAATTCTATCCCCGGCCAGTATTCCCATTCTGGGGACGGTCAAATCTACCCAAAGCTTTTTATCTAGCCGCTTCGCCAAACGTTCAATCATTTTTATGCTTATGCCATTAGCATAAAAAGCTCCTATAAGGCTGCCCATACTGGTGCCTGCTAGAAAATCTATCGAAATGTTATTTTCCTCTAAAACCTGCAGCACACCTATATGAGCTAATCCCCGAGCAGAACCTCCTCCTAAAGCTAGGCCAAGAGTAACTCTCTGTTTTTGTTTTTTACTATTCATAGTCATATTCTCCTGTTTCTAACTAATATATATATTTACTATGAATAGATTATTTATTTTTCTGCTTGTATTTACGTTTTTCTACCTTACCACTCGAAATATTATTAAAAAAAATATACGTCTAAAGAACTTTGAGGCAGCTTACAGTTATATCCTGGGAATTGCTTCCTCCTTGCTTACTTTATGCATGGTTCTCTATCCAGAAGAAACTTTTTCGGCTGCACTTAAGGGATTGGATGTCTGGTGGAATATCGTATTTCCTGCCTTACTGCCTTTTTTTATCGGCTCAGAAATTTTAATGGGACTGGGAGTCGTTCATTTTATGGGGGTTTTGCTGGAACCATTGATGCGACCAGTATTCAAGATTCCCGGTGCTGGTTCTTTTGCTGTTGCTATGGGTTTAGCTTCAGGATTTCCTATCGGTGCGATTCTCACAACAAAAATGCGTCTTAAAAATCTCGTTACTCGCTATGAGGGTGAAAGACTGATGAGTTTCACTAATACCGCAGACCCCTTATTTATGTTCGGAGCAGTAGCAGTTGGCATGTTCGGTTATCCGTAAATCGGTGCCACTATTGCCCTGGCGCATTATCTATCCAGTATTTCCGTTGGCATAATAATGCGATTTCATGGTAAAGACAATGACGAAGAACACATTAAGGTAACTTCGGAAAAAAATATAGTGTGGCGAGGTCTCCAGGCTCTGCATGAAGCACGCTTAAAAGACAAACGCTCGTTAGGACAGTTAATGGGAGATGCTGTAAGCAATTCTGCCAACACCCTCTTAACGATTGGAGGATTTATCATCCTTTTTTCTGTCATCATTAAAACGTTAGAGGTAACAGGAGTGGTTGCTGTTTTAAGCGCACTCCTTCATCCCATTATGACTCGCCTGGGGCTGGAAGTTGGTCTTTCCCCGGCAGTTATCAGCGGCTTTTTTGAAATCACTTTAGGATGTCAGCTGGCAGGAACTGCCCTTACAACAATACCGTTAAATCAAAAAATAATGATAACCGGCTCTGTTATCGCCTGGAGTGGACTCTCCGTACACGCCCAAGTAGCTAGCATCATCAGCAAAACAGATATGAGTATCAAGCCTTTTGTTGTAGCCAGAATTATCCATGCTGCTCTGGCCGGTTTCTACACCTACTTGTTAACAGGATCTCTAGCCTTTGTTTCGGGCGCTTTGGTTTTTCCGGCCTTCGTATATACTGCTCCCCACGGGAGTAGCTGGCATTTTTGGTTGAAACGAACTGTATTTGCCTATCAAAGATTCTTCCTCATTATGCTTCTGTTTCTGTCTATTTCACTGCTTATTTATCTAGTGTCCTGTCTTAGAACGAGGATAAGGGTTTACGGTAAGTAGGTAAGCATATCTCTTAACCCCTTAATCTCTTAGTCTCTTAATTGTGACTTCTGCATGACTTTTTTGCAAACATCAGGCGGAAGCAAGGCGCTTATATCTCCACCAAAAGAGGCTATCTCTTTAACTATACTAGAGCTAAGGTAGGAATATTTATTGTTAGTCATCATAAACATGGTTTCTATCTCACAATCTAGCTTTCTGTTTACCAACGCCATTTGAAATTCTAGCTCAAAATCCGATATAGCTCTTAGTCCTTTAATTATGATATGTGATTTTTTTTCTCTGGCATAATCTACTAGCAAGCCGCTATAGCAATCAACTTCAACATTCTTCATACCCTCAGTAGTCGTTCTAAGCATGTCCAAGCGTTCTTGCAGGGTAAACATCGGAGTCTTCCTCGGATTTTGTAAAACAGTTACGATAAGAGTATCAAACACTTTGCTGCCCCGTTCTATAATATCCAAATGACCATTGGTTATGGGATCAAAACTGCCAGGATATATTGCTATTGCCATATAACTTATTCTCTCCTTCTCTGATTTTTAACTTTTAAAAAAGTTAACCTTGTATCTCCGTAACTTTTTTGTTTTATCACCACATAAAGATCGTTTTCAACCCAGGCAATATTATTTATATTATGCTCAACTATAATAATTCCTTCTTTGGCAAGTAATTTTTTTTCGTCAATATCTATTAACACCTTCGGAATCAAAGTTGTTCTGTAAGGTGGGTCTAAAAAAATGAAATCAAAAACTTGTTTCTCCTGACTGAGTAATTTTAATGCTACCAAAACATCTTTCCCGATTACTCTGCCTTGTGTTTCCAATCCTGTTTTTTTTAAATTTTTGATAATATGTTTTTTTGCTGTAAAACTTTTCTCTACAAATACTGCTAAAGAAGCACCCCTACTCAAAGCTTCCACACCAACTGCGCCGCAGCCAGCAAAAAGATCCAAAAATGCTACTTCAAAAAATGCAGGTCCAATTATATTAAAAAGGGAACCTTTTACTTTATCACTGGTAGGTCTGGTTTGTTTTCCTGTAGGGGAAAACAATTTACAACCTTTCGCAGCCCCGGCAATAACCTTCAAACATCATCCCTACCTTCTCCTCTGTAATTCGTAACTACCCAAGCACTAACATAATAGTTAGAGATTGAATACCACTTTACAGTTTACAGTGCTTATGAGATTACAATTTGCTATACTATACAATAATTAACTGGCAACCGGTAACCGGTTTATGACCCATTGTTCATCGGTTTTTAACCGAAAATTGGCTGTAACTGAATAGTTACTATAATTGTAACCACTCAAGTCTATTGAGTTGTTTTTAAAATTATCTCAAAGTTACCTATAATTTTAACAATCAGCCTGTAAAAAAGCAAATTATTAAAGAAAATTCATGGTACTATTTTCTAGACATTCTTTATTCTTTCGATACATAATAATCTTGCCCTCTGTTAATAATAACTAGCGACACAACATTTCCCCATAAGCTCTTCCTCCTGTTTCTCCTCTCCTAATCGGCAACCTTATGGCAAGAGGGTTGCCGATCGTTTTTTGAAGACAATGCCTAAAAGCATAAAAGCGAGCCTCGTAAGACTCGCTTCTTTTTATCTCTTTATTGCCATACATGGAGCATTCTTATCCTTGAGGACTCTGACCGCTGCCAGCCATCCGATTTTCTGCTTCAGCAATCATCCTTCTAACCATTAATCCGCCTACATAACCATTCTGACGAGAAGTCAGATTGCCTTTATCTCCATTATAGTCAATACCCAACTCACTGGCTATCTCATTTTTGAACTTTTCTAAAGCCTGTTCCGCTCCCTGTACAAGAGCTCTTTTTTTACCTGCTTGATTGTTAGCTTGCATTAAATACTCACCTCCTTTTTTATGTTATTATTAGTATGACACTTGTTAAATCTTATATACTAGCAGTGTTTTCCTAAAAAAACATTATTATTTAACGAAATAAAAAAATCCTTTAAACAAAGGATTTTAAAAAAATTATTGTTTTATTTTTTTATCTCTGGAAAGAAAAAGAGATAAACGACCTTGTATCTAGATGAAGGCATGACCTGCCATAAACTCCCAGCAAGCTTCCGCCAGCTCAATAGTCCTCCAGCTGTATACCTTGAACATTAATATTTACCCGACTTACTACCAGTCCCGTTACCTGCTCTAAAGTTTCTTTGACTTTTTTCATTATGCTATAAGCAACTTCCGGGATACTGATCCCATAGCCAAGCACAACATAAAGTTCAACAATCAACTGGTCTTTTTCCAGCTTAATCTCTATCCCCTTGCTCAAATTGTCCCTACCTAAAAGCTCGCTAATTCCATCTTTTATTTTACGCGAAGACATCCCCACCAAGCCATAACACTCCATAGCAACATA
Source organism: uncultured Syntrophomonadaceae bacterium (assembly GCA_964541505.1). Taxonomy (GTDB): domain Bacteria; phylum Bacillota; class Dethiobacteria; order PWVN01; family PWVN01; genus CAZLTH01. The sequence continues at coordinate 23,550 of CAZIRG010000006.1, forward strand.
GCCGACCAGATTAGTCAGCAGCTCTTCGGCTATGGTCACCTTGCCAAACTCTGTAACCATCTCATTAGGCAACTTCACATCTTGTTTCTTCATCATCGTTAAACCTCCTTACTTTCCAGAAGAAAATAGTTTTTATAGTACCCGTACTACCTATGTTTATTATTATACTATATTTTTAGTTAAAAATCCTGCTGCTGAACGTTCTTTTACTTGCCAATAAGGAATAGTTTGTGATAAACTAGGTTAGTTGATTTATAGTAATTAAATAGTAACTACTCACGTCCATATTGTCATTTCGACCGAAGGGAGAAATCTTAACATGAACAAGAAGATTTCTCCCTTTGGTCGAAATGACATGGCAGCATGAATCATGACACATTAGTGTGAGCAGTTACATATGTACTATAAAAACCTTAATCTCTTAGGCTGAGTAGATGCTATGTTA
>CAZIRG010000007.1:0-23986 GCA_964541505.1 uncultured Syntrophomonadaceae bacterium
AAATTTTCTCCTAAACAACATGTCCCTTGTCAAGGGCTGACCCCGGACTCGTCTTCAACGTCTTCAATATCTGATTCACAGAAATCTTCAAATGATTTGTCAGTATAAGTAACTTTCTCACTATCTTTAAAAAAACGCTTATATCTTTTGTTTTCACTTTCCTTTTCAGCGTCGGGTTTGTTGTTGTGATTATTTATTATAAACACCTCAAAAGCAGAGCTTTTATACATCTCGGCTCTCTTTAAAAGATATTTAATATGTAAATCTGCATCAGGGAAGGAATATCCACAAAAAAATATTCTTTCCGCTTGTCTCAACATTTTCTCGGTTTTATGCCACACTTCCTGTAAATAAAAATTAGACATAACTTTAAAAAACGTCGGTGGAATTATTATTGGAATCACATTACTTTTGCAGTTTGTACATTCTTGCGATTTAACAACTAATTCTGCTGCCCCTTTTTGTCCTGAAGTTAACCTGAGGGATATACATGTTGGGCAGTACAGCCAGTTTAAAGAACCATGTGGCTTGCAAAGTACAACTTTCTCTTTATTTCTTCTACTATTATCAGAGGTTCTCTCCTTTACAAACTCAACTCCATAATCCAAATTATAATTACACTTCAGTAACGCATTGTCTATAAGAATGTCATAATTTAAACTAACAAAGCCGGTTTTAGAAAGTTTCTTTTCCTCTTTTAGTCTTTCTATTAATTTTTTATGATATTTACCTTTACTTTTTAATTTTTTTTGCAAGACAGTTGCAATTAAAAACACCAAATCTTCTCTGGTTTTTCGTAATTCTGATAAACTACCAGACCATAATTTAAAACATTCATCCCGGTTTAAAGCTATTTCAATCATTCCCAAGACCTCTTCAAAAGAAGGGAATTTTATATCATTGATACTTTTTTCATTTAACCCTATATCTATTCCAAAAAAGACTTTAAAAAAAGTAGACAGTCTTTTGCTTTTATTACCACCTGTTTTATTTTTATTCTCAAAATCATAAAAATACTCCTCAAACAACCGACTCTGCAACGGTGCTCCTTCAGACGCTGATGCCCCTGACCCAAGAAATATAATATCTCTTGTTTTTCTTGCTTCTGCCACTTCTCCACCCCACTTTCTAGCACCATGGAAATATTTTGTTTGCAACGGAAAAGCGTCCCCTCTGCTATTACTTGCTACACCTTGCTAGAAATAATTTTATCCACAGTACTTCAACGTTTCTTTAAAGCATTTTCAAAGCACTTCCCCAGAAATATAATTAGACACCTTTTCTAAAAATGCTCTTTTATTCCTTTCTGATAAAACTCGAAATCTTTCTAATAAACCTTCTATTTCAAGTTCATCAAGTCGTTTTTCGCAAGCCTCAAGTGCCCCCTTCACTATGCTTGACTGTCCATCAGATAGTACCCGGGGCATTTCCCGAAGAATTGCTCTTCTTTCCGTGGCCTCCAGAGCATTAAACCCCACTATTACTTGCAAATCAGGAACATTGCGCTGCATCCATCCCAATGCTGTTTTTCCCCTTTTGCCCCTAATTATTTTTATGATGCTATCATAAATCAGTTCATTATCTAACGGCGGAACATCATCATAAAATTCCTCTTCAGTCTCTTGCACACATTCCTTGCAAACTATTCCAAGCTCTTTATCGTTTAAATTCTCATTGTTAAGTTTTTGAAAATGCGACCCTATAAGATCAAACTGTTTTTGAATCAATTTTAAATCCTCAACGTCTTTTTCTAATCCCTTATATATAGTAATCAATGAAGTTATTTCGTTTTGCCAATAATCTATATCACTTAAAGAAGAAATTGTTTCAATATTGTAAACTTTTGTGGTTCTCTCTTTAAAGCTTTCCAGATGATTGCGACATGCTTGTTGAAAAGTCGCTAACTTATTAGTTGCAAGTACTACTTCGTCTTGTGTAATATCAGGTCTCTCCCTAGCCTCATCCAAACGTTTTATAAACTCTTGCACCTGCTGTAGCCAGTCATTCAAAGCTAAAACGGGTGTTATTTCGGTTATTTTATTATTTCGAATCATGTTTTCAATATCAGATACGGTTCTCTTTATTTTAGTGATAAAGTGGATATTTTCTTCAATTCGTTTCACGTGTCCTTCCAACAATCTTATTTCGTCCATAAGATTTAATTTTGTCAAATTACTCTTAATGTTACTGAGCATAATATGTTTAAATTTACTCAAGTGCTCAATACCAGCTATAGTTTTGTGCCTCAACCACTGCGGAAAGCACTGTTGGGTTTGCAAACGTGCTTCAGCTAAATATTCTTCAATTTCTCGCACCTGTTCCTGTGTCCACTGCTCATCCATCATATTATAAATATCAGCCAATTCTGCTCCCCCCCAAGATAGTAAGCTGGCATTATTACGTTCTATTCCCTTTTCTATCCTCTCGTAGGCTTCATTAATCATTTGTTCGTGTGCACCAAGCTTTCTCCTGGCAGCTTTTGCTTTTTCGTCCAAATGCTGATATCTGTAATAAAGTGTTTGTGGCACAGAAATACGATCATTCAATTCACTCGCTTTACGTTGGAAACTAACCTTCCCTAGCAGTGTTTTTTCTATGCTCCATTCTTCCAACAAAGATTCCCATTCTGACAATTTTTCCTTCGAGATCTGAACAATATCTGTTACATCAAGAGTTGACATATCTAAAAAATTCCCCGAAATAGCAGTTTGCAACCAGCTCTCAACACTTATCGGCTGCTTGTTTTTCAGTAAGTTTAATCTTTTATTACGACGTCCCAAAAACAAAGCCAACAACATTCCGCCCGAAGCTAAATTGCAGCCATATGGTGGTGCACACAAGAGACGCATTACTTCCCCTATATTCACAGGCTTTTGAGAATCAGAACCTTCTTCGCTTTCCAATTGAGCCTCCATAAATTCGATAAGCTCGCACACTGCTTTTCCCTTTGGCCTTATTCTTATAGAACCATCTTCATCAAAAACACCCCATGATTCATCTAACACCTGGTATGCTCGATTCCGTTGCTGTTGATTACAAGCAGATATCCATTCTTTATCCAGCTCCCCAAGAAATAACTGCCTGGTAAATAATTGACAATCTTTGGCTGCATTACCTCTAGCAGTGTGAAATCCATCGAAGGGAAATGGTATCCGTTTAAAATAAATCACATCAAAAAGCTGGGTCAACATATTTTTAATACGTGCTTCACCAACCTTCTTCTCAGTTGCAAAAATAAAATTTCTCTCTTTTTCCATTTCGGAAAATAAATTAAACATTTCTTTCTCTACACTGTTCTTTCTATCAAGTATAAAATTAGCATATTTTTGTGATTCTTCTTCACCCATCTGCTCCTGTAAAACCCAATATTCAGCAATCTTTTGTCCAAAATACCCTTTTGCGTCAGATAATAATAATACAGCAACCGGTGCTCCTGTTTTCAAATCAAGATTGTTTTTTTTCGCCTTTATTCTCATAATCTCTGTTATCTTTTCACTAATGGTACCTAAATTACTTTCAGGCCCTACATAACAATATATCAGTTGTCCCTTTTCTGCATCAACCCCTCTAGCATCTCGCCAAGTAGATAAGGCAAAATCAATCTGACCTTCCAGCATAAATATATTAGAAAAATTGATATTATAATTCCATTCCTTCGTAGTAATCTGGTTCTGAGATCCAAAGTCGGTGTTGTATTTATCCTTTTGCGCCCAATTAGCATAATTCTGGCTAAAAATTTCAGTCCTCCTCTGCGAGTCAATATTGACAACCTGTGCTTCCAAATGTGCCAAAAAAGTTTTCCTTGGAATAGCATCCTCGGCTATACTATACTGGCAAAGCTGCCCATTCCATTCCAATACTGCATATTCATACTCAAGTGAATGTATCACAGCCGTCACTATTCTAGCTTCAATACCGCTAAACATAATCAAAACTCGCAAAAACTCTTCTTTTGATTCAACCTTAATCCCAATTTTTGCTGCTACTAAAACAGCTTTTAAAATTGCTTTTTCATCTATAGACAATTCATGTTGATATTTATACAACACACTCTTGTAGGCGTGCGCTGCAGCCCCCTGTTGACCATATTGTTCTGAAGCTAAAAATTCATCTATCATCGCTTCATTACAAAGATCTACCGGTCTTATCACCTTGCCTGAAACAACTTCAGTATCTTGGAAAGTAGTGTAAACATCAGCAAAAAGGGATAATGCCGAACGTTGCTGGAAAGATTTACCGACAGAAGAAAGTTTATATAATATCCAAGTTGAGAGAGGGTGAAGCGGCCAACATCCTTTATAAATAATTTGTTCAAAGCGATTATTATTCTTCCAGATCGCCTGGTTTTTCATATCAGGGAACCATCGTTTCATGAGCAGTTGAGTAGCATCAGAGCTCTCCTCGTTAGCTAAAACCTGACGTTCAAGTTCTTCCGGTTTCTTTTTTTCGAATAAATTTGCGATGAGCGTTTCTAAATTAGTAGATAATCTGACCTTGCGAACAGCATCATATCTGGTTACATAACGATTCAAATCTTCACGTCGCTCAGGGGCTATCCGTGAAATATAAGCCTTGAGTTCATATTGTATAAAACATAACAAAAAAACTCCATCACTATTTGCTTGAACAGATTCGAATAACTGTTGCAAGGCACCCGAACCAGCAACATGAGGCTTTTGAACGGAAAACTCTAAATAACGACCGAACTCATCGAAAATTATTAAAATACCGGCAAAAGGTTTGTTCTGGCCGCAATATGTTTCTTTGGTTATTCTAATAAAGTCGTGCAGTGACTCTTGCCCTGCGGCATGAATAGGTGTCCCCATTTTCTGTTCATAGATTTTGCTGATTTTACGAAAGGTTTCTTCGTCCTGAGTTTGTAAGCAGGTAATAATTTCAGGAAGAGTACCTAGATTGCCAAAATGCTTTTGAAAATCACCTTTTAGCGCAGCAAAGAATGATGTGGTAAAATTAATAGCCGTCCTAAAACGCGGACGCAGATTTTCTAAAACAGTAGTATCCAAACCTTTCTGATTCAAGGCAAGCAATATTTGCCTGATTATCTCGTTACTTAAATCAAAATCCTGCATACCGTTAATGGCAGCTACTAAAAAAGGCTGACCTGTTGTTTCCAGGATTTTATGTACCTGACCACCAATGTCAGTATCGGCCATAGCAATGTTAGCAACGATTTTGTTGGCGATATTAGATTTTAGCTCGCTTAACAAAGAGGCCAGTGTCACCCCAAGATGGGATTTTCCTGTCCCATATCCAGCAACAGCTACTGCAAAAGGTTCATCCGCAACTCTACCAGTTATTCTTTCTAGGATATCTAACGTAAATTTTGCAGTATCAAGCAATTTATGGCTACTATCATCAAAATCTTCTTCGACAACACCATGATAATCCGGCCCATGGAAAATAAAATGCTCTGCCGCTTTTTCTGCCTGTGATTTGTCGTTTTCAAACCAGTTTATCTGAACAGCACCATTAAAAAGCAAATCTTTTCTAAAAGATACAATATCTGCATATTTCATCTATAGCTCCCTCCTTATCAGGCTATATCGTCGCAAATACGTGGCCACACTTCCTCTGCCTTAGCTTTCTTTTCCATTATCCAGGGCTGCATTTGACGATCAACCGAAATAAAACCTGTATTCTCGGCCAATAAAAATACATACTCAACATCCGATTGATTCCAAAAACAAATATCAAACCAAAATGTCTTGGCATTAAAGTCAGAAAAAGTTATCTGTTCTTGCCCCGGAAAAAAAGTTTCCATAAGGCACAAAATATAAGCAGAATACGAGATTGCATAAACATCAAGAAGTGGAGCTTTTTCCCTTTTTACGCTATCTCCTGTTACAGTCAAAGCATTTGTTCTCGCCAAGGCTGCATCTTCTGTGTATGTAGATAACAACGGTCCCGTTCTTTTTTTCCCCCCGCCACAAACACTTACCAAATAAGTTTCCACCTGTTGTTTGGTAAAAACTCTGCCCAAAATATTTCGCCCTTTTGCAAAAACTGCATGCCAAGTTTTTGCTCCAATATCACCGCGACAGAGATTCATATGTGCCAACCACTGCAGCATCTCTTCACCTAAAAGCTTGTCCTCAAAATAAACTGTTCTGCCAAAAGGTGTAAATACTGCTTTTTTAATGGCACTAGCCCTGCTACTAGTAAGCTCTACTAATCCCATACCCCCGGCATAATCAAGTACTGCCGGGACCTTACCGCTGGATTTACCCATCGGTATACCAGTTTCTATAGCTATCTCTTCAAAACTGCCCTGCTTGCCTAAAGCAATATAGTCAAGTAAAGCTGCAATCAAACGTCTCTCAGGGACAAAAGTCTTGTGAAAATTTAACGGCAACATACAGATATTATCCCCCATAGAACCTTTCCTCCAAAGACCTTATACGAATCTTCGACCACACATTTACTTCTAGCTTGCCCGTTGCTTTGTTAAATGCGTGCCCAAGTGAATAGCATTCTCCCCTCTTGAGAGCAGATAAACGATCAATCCACTCATCAGTTCGACTAGGAGTAGCATCAGACAATAACTGGGCAAATGATCTGATTTCGGTATCAGCTGGCTTAAAGAAAAGCTTATGACTGGCCTGGAAAAGTCTGTCCTTTTCCTCTTTTTCGAGATTACTCAGAGTCTGTGTAGCAAGTATCAAAGAAATACCAAACTTGCGTCCTTCTGTAAGAAATTGTCCTAAAGGACTCTCCAACCGTTGAACAAGGTTCTGTATCTCATCAAGCACTATAATTTTGGGCTCATCTTTGCTACCCCTCGCCCGGTAATACCAATAAAGATCAACGAGAGAAAACTCCGTAATCAGCCTGGAAGTATCTTTCATAAAACCTGCTAATTGAATAATATGACATCTTGAAACATTATCCTTAAAAATTTTCTCCCAACTTTCGATATCTTCTTCCCCAAACGGGTTCATATCAACAAACGGCTGAATTTTGCTAATCACACTAGCAGCAGAACTAGCAGTAGGCCCCCCTTCACTCCTAATATCTTCCAATTCTAGCATCAAATCGCCCATATGAAAATCATTTCCTTTTTGAGTCACCCCTTCCCGAATAGCACTATAAAGTGCCGACTTCTGCTGATTACCTAACTGGTAAACTTCTGCAAATACCCCGCTAACTCGCTGTGCAATCATGGACGGATCTTCTTCTAACTGTATATCATCAATAAAATCGCACTGCCTACGAAACGGATTAACCGTTAAAGGCTCGCGTCGTATTATATGTTGCCTCGGATTCAGTTTTTTGACAGCAATTTCTTCTAGCTGTATAGTTGTAAATCCATTTGTATAATCAACAATCAAGCTATTTTGTCCTAGTTTAGCAAGCTCACATAGCAAAGCCTGAATAGTGTATGTCTTCCCTGTCCCGGAAGAACCAAATATAATTATGTGCCGGTTCGGAAGATCCGGGTGCCCAAATTCCCAGTAAATATCCCGTCCTCCCGCAGTGCCGCTACCCAACAAAATACGTTCGGGGATAGATCTTGTCAGCACAACTCCATGAGCAGTACTTTTTTCTAATTCATCCTTTGTATCACCAATATTAGATTTTTCCTTCTGTGAAAGTTTCTCCTCCTTGATTAATTTACTTGTCTGGCTTGAAAATTCAACATCAGGTTTAGGCTCATCTAATTTGCTAGCACCAATATCACCATTGTGAGCTAATTCTTCTTCTTTTTCTTTAAAGCTATATTTTATTCCAGAATCGCTAGTAAAAACATCAATCATAATATTCTCTAAACATACTTTTTTTATAAAATTTCTGCCAGCAGTAACTACAGAAATTTGCATACTTTCCCCTTCCAAGCTAAAATCCCATTCTGGTTCAGAGTTCAGGGAATCACTATCTAAGTCAGTCCAAAAAGCAATTACCGCCGCCTGCCAATTAATAGTAAAAAACCCTTCGCTCAAATATTCCATTGCCATTAATGCTTCATCATATTGGGGACGACTCACCTCTCCTTTACTGGCTATCAAACGATGTAACTGCATCCACCAGTAACGCTGATCAGGAGGGATGTTAACTCCTACTCCCAAAGGCTTTCTTCCTTCGCGCGGAGAAAAATGTGCCATAAGCTGTTTCAGCCCGCTCTCAACTTGCTGGCGTGCCTTTTCCAAAAAACCTTTTGACTGTTGTGCCAGCTTACATTCAATAATCTGTGCTTCTATCTCAAAATAACCATCAACGATATGGGCACGTAAGCGCAAGAGGTCAGGACGTTTCTCATCTTCCTTGTCGTTAAACCAGTGTAAGAAGGCATCCAAGGAAACAATTAAATCGCAAAATGCACTACTATCCCAAGGAAGCATCTTTCTTACCATAGTATTAGCAATAAACTCCCGTACAAATCTATCAGAAGGACCTGTTGCCTTGACTAGGGAAAGGCCTGTTATAGAAACAGCTTCCTTCATCAAGCACTCAGCAACATCCATGCAAACATTATTTTCTTTCAACTCTAGCAAATTTGAAATCTGAAAAGCAACTTTCTTTTTAATATCAACCATAGCAAATTGCTCCGTAGAAATCGTATAATTGTTTTCACCGTATGCCCCAACTCCCGTACCAAAACCAATAATTTCCCGCAAATTAACACCTTCTGTATCTATTCGCTGCAGCAAAAGTTCATCTACAGAGGGGTCTATACATACTACCCATACACTACTTTCATGAGCGGTATTAATTATCTCCACCCATGGTTGAAAATCATTTATACTCATAACCGTATGTTTATTAGTAGTAAAGTGTTTGCTTTTTAAATAAGCCATAACCTCAGCATGCAAGGCTCCCAGCCTAAAACGATGATTGATTAATACTCTTTCACGCTGTTTTTCCTTCCCGCCACCAGTCACCCGACAACAAGCTTTTTCCAACACCGGAAACTTGCTATAGCCCTCCGGAATATCAAGAGGCTTTTTGAACAACTCAAAATGACTTGCACCTGGCTCTATAAAATCTGTGAAAAACAGCAGATCTAAATTCGTATCTTGCAACAAACTTTTAAATTGTTCGGGAAATTCATTCTTGGACATGATACGATAAGCTATAGAAATCTTGCAATTATTGTAATGCTGTTTCTTGCCTGATAGCTCTGCCCTCTGCCACCTGTCTTTCCAAGCATTGATCCAGTGTATTATCAAATCATCTCTGCTGTTAGAAAAAATGGTTAATTTAAGAGCATATATTCTTTCTCTACCTTTTTCAAATACAGATGCAAGATAAGTATCAATGCCTGCAATAATAGGCTGTATCCCTCTTCCACAATATGCACCCATACTTAGACCATCATCAGCAAAGGCATATAATTTCCGATAATCCTGTAACACTTGCTTTATCAATTGAGAAGCACGAGTTTCTCGAAACAGTTCCACATCGCTTATTTCCTCATCTTCACCGTCATCGTACTCAAGCAAAGTTCGAGAAGTAATTAACGAGCAGGTTTCACTGCTTTCACCTACTAGATGAATATAGTTATAACTGCGAACATTGGTAGCAAGATTTTTGTTTAAATCCTTCAAAGTACCAAAAACAGGCCATTGAATCCTGGCAAGATCGGCCACCATATTCCAATGTGTTTCAGCAAACATCCTGTTGCCAGGCTCCTTCAGTGCTCTGTTGGCATGAAAACAAAAACTTTCACACAGATAAGTATGTTGGTGATGTAGCATCTCTAGCACAGCCGGGTGCAGCGGTGTAACTACTGCAGCTTCCAAATATTCATGCCATATCCAATTTGATTTGCTTTCTCTCGCTTTACTGCTAGCTGTAATCATAAAGGCTTTTATTAAAAGTGGTCCGAAATTACTTCTTTCACTATTAATTAAATATTTATCGTAGGCAAGGTCATATGCTTTGCGCAGCGAATTATACCTATCGTCAAGGGCCGTAAAAAACCCTGACTTTTTGAATTCAGAAAGAAAGTACTGATAGTCCCTTGCCAAATCGAGCAGCAATTTTTTAACCTCATCCGTATCATCAATCCCTGGCACAGTCAGTAAATCCGTCATGGAACGACCCTTTTCTTTCTGTAAAGCAATATTTAAAAGACGATTTACTTCTTCCTCATCATGAACCTCAGACGTCATAAGTGTTTCCGCTACAGACGGAAGCTCAAAAACAGGCAAAGCATCACCAGCAGCACGATACTCATCCAACGCCCATCCATACAAATTTACCAATAAACGGCACTGGTGATTTTGTGGCAACAGCCAAGCAAACTCACGCTTAAAAGAATTGTCGTCCCCATAATAAACAACAACCTTAAACTTGAGTAAAGGTTCCGCTGTACTTGTCTTGGTATAAGATAATTCATCGCTATTCTCCTCGGGGCAGAGGTGTGAATTGAGGTTAACTAGTGTCGAATAATCTTTGCTCTCTCCCAGCTCTACTCGTAACTGCCGCTCCAGATATGCATCAATTCCACCCAGAATTCGGCACAGAAAAGTTTTGGCCAGATCGTTATCACCTTTAGTATCATCTTTTTCTTCTCCAGCATCAAAATCATGCCTAAACGCAGTACTTTCCAAAGTGATACTGCGTAAATCCTCCTCCATCAAGATAGCATGCTTCTTAACACGCCTCTTGAAATCTCCCAATGTAATCCATAATGCCCGCAAAAAAACTTCCGGAGGGAGTCCTGCTAATTTCTTAAATTTCGGTCCTTGCTTGGATGTTCCTCCACCTGCCCGCTTATAATTTAAAATTTTCTCGTAGATATAGATGAAGTCAGCTTCTAGTAACTGTTGGCGAGCCAGTTTAGATTGGTTTTCAACATAAATTTCCAAAGCCTTAAGCAGTTCAGCAAGATTTCTGAAGCTGCCCAAAATATCATTACTTGGCTCTTCTGCGCCAAATTTATTTTTAAATTCCCTTATCTTCTGCAAGTTTTTCTTCCTTTTGGACGATTCAAGAAACATACTATAATTAAAAAAATCTTGCGCCCAAGTCAAATATCTGGAAAACGATTTCGCTTTCCCAGCAGATCTCTTTGCCAATCCAATCATACAGGGCAATCTAAAAGGCGAAAGATTATTAAGAACAATTCGATAAGGATCACCTGCTTGCATTACAGCTGAAAAATCTTGGCGTTCCAGGTAACGACTGACCTCTAATGTATCTGTCAAGCCATACTCGTAAAGAGTTTTAAGCATTTCGGCAATTTTTTTAAAATCTGACTTGCCATCATCCCGATCCAAAAAAGTTTCTAAGCTGGCAACTACCCAATCTCTAAAAGATTTCTGTAAACAAATCTCCCACACAGCCTGTTGGTCCAAATGAAAGAAATCCTGCAAACTAGCACGATCATCAATATGTTCGTACCCTGCCAACAAAATAAGCAGGCAATCATCCTTGGAGTCTTTTACTTTATTGCGAAGACTGGTCAAGTTATTACTTTGGTTATACCATCCTTTGGAAGAAAGCACAGCAAAATTTCTTCTATCAGCATCTGCACCCAAATCTTCCCATTCTTTACCCAAGCGACAGGCAATGCCATATTCAAATCTTATTCGCTGGCCCGAAATCCTGCTAAATCGCTCCTCAAGCCTTTCCCCTATAGCCAAAAGGATATCTGACGGGTAAGAAGGCAGCACAAACCTAAATGTTCCTGCTTCTGCAGTCGATTCTCTTAAAATATATTTCACTATCGTGTTAACCAAGTAGCTCATCTGTTTCCTCCTCCCCCAATTTATTTAGTTTAAAAGTATTATGTACAATGGAGCAGGCATCAGAAAGCTCTGTTAAAAAACCACCTGCCCGCAGCATCCCTGTTAACCAAGAATCTTTTAATGGTTGAATAGAACTGCTGCCGGGGAAACCACTCCAAACTGCGGCATCGGTAAGCTCCCTTTCCTCAACAGCAATACCATAATGAAGGTAAAGTCTTCGTAAAAAATCATCATAAGAGCAACGTTCACCGGGACGTAACAGAACCAACACCATATAGCGTAAAATACTATCTGTCATCACAAACCTGGCTCCAGGGCCTCTAAACGGCACTATTATTCCTAAATTTTTACCTAAGGAAAGAAACAACTTATGCCCATATTTTTTGTCTGCTTCATTATACAGCCGGTCCTTGGTGATTCTAGGTTCTGCTTTTGCGGCATTTTTCATCAGCTCATCATGCCGCAAAGCTTTTTGAATAAGACCCTGTATTACTTGCAAATTCCGCTGCGAAACCAGGCGCTGCTGCCGCAATGGTGCCACAGGAGAAGAAAATATCCAAGCATATCCCAATACACTTTTGTCTTTTGCTACTGGCAGAATGTCCGCATACCTTATACTTTGAGCACATAAACTGCGCAGCACTTGCAAGGCACAACCTGTTTTTAGTAATTCCAATCGTTCAACCGGATCCAATACGGCACTTAGCAAACGATTGATTTCTACCGCAAACAAGTAACCTTCCGGCCAGCTTTCTTGCGGACACCATTCACAGGTCAGCTGGTCCGTTTCCTTATTAGTCCCATCACTAGTTTCTTCATCAAGCAATTCTATATAGTCAACTAGGCGATCAAAGGCAGTAGTATATTCGCCTCGCAGTTTTTGCAAATTACCTTGCAACGATTGATATAACTTTTGCCTGTCAGTTTCCTCGTCAGCAAAATTCAGATGACGAGGAAAATCTTTAATTTTTGTCTCTTCAGTGGCAAAAAAATTACATAGTTGAAGGTATAATAATTCCCCTCCCCTAGCCATAAATCGGTGTTTTGCCACACTATAATATTTTTTAAACTCCTCTATACTTTTTTCCCAACTTTCCGGGTTATACTTTTTTGCTTTACTGATATTCCAGATAGTTTCTCTCGTTAACAATGAGCTGCTAATTGGGAAAAATGTTTTAGCACACCAAGCCCTATTAAAGCCTGCTCCCTGAAAACTACATAAAAGCTCTTCCAACCGCTCTATAGCTTCCTGCACATTGCCGCTGCTGATACGTATTCTGCCTTCTAATTTCTCAATCAATTTTTCGTAGTGTTTTTTATGTACCTTGTCCCGGGAATCAAACCGTGATACCCCCAGGAAAGCAAACAATTTCAGGTTTAATTTAACAGGCAATTTATACTTTAGTTTGCTAGTAGCACCAGGCCACTCCTTTAACTCCGCAAGTGAAGGCAGTGGAGTATCAAATATCTCTCCTTCATCAAGCCATTTTTGCGAGGTAACAAGAGCTAGAAATTCAGCCAGGTATTCTACAACCGTTTGCTGGTTAACAAAACGATGCCCAAACAACCTGATAGCAGGGTTATAATCATCATGCACCTCATGCACCTCATGCACCTCAATTGGTGGAAACGGTTTCGGTAAAGAAGAATTCACCATAACACCTCCAGATCTTTATCGGAAATAGTGACTTTTATCTCTTCAAAACGGCGATCAGGAGCAAATCGCAATAATCGTAACTCATGCTTATTATTCTGCCCATACTTTTTATTATATAAATTCAGCAGCTCTACCTTAAATCGCTCCAAGCGATTAGCATAATAAGCAGAAAGTTCTTCTACCACCTCACCTGCATGCCGCTGGGCTACATAATCCAAAAAAGGAAGTGTAAGTTCCATCTCTGCACCATCCTGCTTAAGGCGCAGGCACAATACCTTGCTACTATCATCACCAATTATATATCTTTCTTTTATTACCAACACAAAATCATCTAGTCGAAAATTCGCCAGTACTAACTGAGTGCCAAAACCAAGATCACGCCTGTTTAAAGTAATATAGAGTTCTTTATCCTGCCAGTTTTTTTCCGGCAAACGTATTCCTGCAAAAAATCCCTGCAACACTTGCAATATTCTAGTACGATATTTATTTTCCCGCAATGATGACAACCCTCTTGCCTTACCAGAAAAATCCAGGAACTGCGTCAGCATAGGCGACCGCAAAAATGTAGCTAGGTAGTGCCTACCTGCTTCGTCATCCAGCTTAGCAAAAAAGTAAGCTAAACGCCGTACTTGGTGACGTACCGTAAAATTGTTTTGTTCACTGCCAGTCTGCAGCTTTTGGAATATATTCCTGACTTCTCCTTTAAATAAAGACATTGTTTTATTTGTTATCCAGATTTTTCTCTCAAATACAGGGTCAAGCAATATGCCAAACCCCGTATTTCTAACCTGCCGAACAGGCAACAACTGCATAGCTTCCGGGACCAAATCAGTGCCATTATCCCCAAAAAAACAATTAAAAAACAAAGAACCCTGCAGGCAATCTTGCCGGGATATTAGAGACATTTTCCCAACGGTAGTACAATCCCGCGCCGCAGTAATTGCATACGCCAGATGACCAATTATCTGCCGCATAGTCAAACGTATATCATATTCATACATGCGCCGGTACAAAAGCATAATTCGCTCATAAACTACAGTCAGATTTTCCTGGAGAAGTTTAACATTTGTGTATAACGGACAATCATTGCAATATTGACATTCCCCGCAAATGCCCCAATTTTGCTGCTCTAACATACGCTTAAAAACTTGGCATGCAGTTTTAATGCTATCTATCCTGCCTATGTTTATAATTACAAAACGCCCCTCAAATACTGGCTGGGGTGCATCTGCTTCCAGGGCTTTAAGCAACTCACTTTCACTTACTCTTCTTTCATCTACACGCAACTTTTTAAAACTTTCCAGCAGCGTCCCGGTATTCGATACAATAAAATAATTTTGCCCTGTGTTCCGAACAGCTTCTGTCAAGACCTCAATACGTCCTGTTTCAGTTAATTCACTCATATCCTTGATAATTACAAGATTTTTGTCCGCAATATTCTCCCTAGGTTGAAGTTTTCGTTTTTCACCACCTGCTTTTTCATAGATTTTAACCGCTATAGTAGTTTTACCGTCGCCGGCATTTCCAGTGAGAATAATATTACAACGTTCATTAACCAATTTTTCATAAATATGACCTGTTAACTGGCTTTCTACAAATATTTTATCAAAAAACGGATTGCCTACCTGTGATTCTGCCATAGCATTTTCATTACCAGCAGACATGTTGGAAAGCGAATTAAGATATGACACAAAAGGATTCTTTTGCTGTGCTTGTCCAATCAGAGTAGTAGTATCATTTATCCCTGCCGCAACCTCCTGAACACTACTTGTCTCTGCAGCATCTGTTTTCCCAAGTGGAGTAGCGGCAGCAGTCTCTGTTTCTGCAGTAACCTCCCTGTTAAAAGCTTTCTGCATTTCTGAAATCGAAGCAAACCGTTTGCTGGCTTCTGTAGCTACTGCCCTTGCCAGGCAGGTGTAAATGTTTTCCGGTATAGCACTACTGTCAAAAGTTGTGGGCACATCTGGGATATCACCGACAACAGGACTATCATAGGGTTTTTCTCCAAAAAGCCATTCCCACAAAGTAACACCTAATGCAAAAACATCGCCTTGCTGTGAAAACTGCATATCCGTTCCAATAATACTATCCGGCGGCACATAACCTATGCTGCCTTGAAAAATATCGATTCTTGGCTCGCCAGCAATACCACAATCTAGTAAAACTACCTTTTTATCCTTGTTAGTGATTAGAATATTTCCTGGTTTGATGTCACTATGTACTAAAGGCTTGGCATTACCATCCTCTTTATATTCATGAAAAGCTTTAACTGCCTCCATTAAACATAAGGCAATAGTTTTAAAAAAATCAATATCTGGCCTCTCCTGTTTATCAATCAAATTACGCATAGACTCGCCGTCAATATAATCCAAAACAAGAAAATACCGGTCATTTTTCCAGTATCCAAGCTTGTTATCACAACCTACTACATAAATAGATTCAACATTACTGGTAATCTCAGCCTCTCCAAAAATCTTTTCTCTTAAAACATCTCGATTGAACAGTTTCAAAACTACCTGTTTCCCACGAATAGTTTTTGCCTTATAAATCTGCGTTTCTCTTCCCGCCCCAAGCAATTCTATAATCTCATAAACATCATAGGTACTACCCGGTTGTAGTTGCGGATTCAATGTAATTACTTTTGTTTTTTCGTCTTGTCCATTTATACCTTTACTAAATGCTACTATAATATCCCTGGCTTTTTTCAAGCGTTTTTTTCGGTCACCAAGCACCATCCCTGTAACCGCTTTTATAATTCCATCTGGCACTTCTTTCTCTTTTAGCCTCTGTATATCCTGTTTTTTTAGCCTACCACCCTCAGCAATAAACCTCCTTACACTAGAAAATGCTCTACACCCGGCAAGCAATTCGTAAACAATAACCCCTAAACTAAAAAAATCTGTTCCTTCATCAATATCCCAACCCCCCAGAATCTCTGGGGCAACATATCCATCATCTTTAATACTCGTTGGATCAGCAATAACTGTGAGACGATTTTCTTCAATCTGGTAAGCCAGATCAAAATTTATTAATCTTGGAATATTATTTGCTATAAGTACATTTCTAGGTTTAAGCGCACGATGTATAATATCAACCTGGTGCACCTTCTCTAGGGCAAAAGCAATTCCACGGCATATTGCTAGAGCTTCCTCCCGAGAGAAAATGGCATTTCGGGCTCGAATCAAATCGTGCAAAGTCCCTGCTTCCGACCATTCTGAGCCCTCAATAATATCTCCATCCTCATTCCGCATTACCCACACTTTTTGAATATAGGGATTGTCCTCAATCTGAGAAATCGCATTCAAGGTATTATAAGCTTTTTTGACAAAGCGTTGTTTTTCTTCTGCTGTTATCTGCTGTGGAATACGAAAGATACGAAAGCGATTCAACCCCCTTGCACGTATACCAACAGGTCTAGCAATCAGCTCTATACTATCCGGTCTTTGTGAAATATATTCAACTGTTTCATAACCGGGAATATTATATTTTATGCCTTGCTTTGGTTTATTCAAACTATTAAAATAATTTATTATAGCATCTATTTGCTGCTCGTTAAGTAAGTATTGACTTTTCTTACCCTTAAAAATATCACTTTTTCTTTTAAGATACATGATAAAATCTTCGATAGAAGAAAAAGTAAGATTATGTTTATCTTGCTTGGCAGCGTTCCCCGGTGAAGCCGCTCCCTCGACCATCGCCTCAGTATTAGTAAGAACCACTACAGATTCTACCCATAAATTAGGATAAGTTTTAAAATGATGCTGGTAAAACCCTTTCAATATCTTGCACTTGAGAATGTTATTCCGGTGTGGATCACTTCTATAATGAGTTTTATTTATCACCCAATTATAAGGTGCGATTTGTATATCTCCCGACCAATGTTTAAGTTCAACAACATATATCCCTGCCTGAGTAACTAAAATTATATCATATTCATAATAGTTATTTGACTGGCTGTCATATAGGAAGATATTGCTTGTCAGCCTGCCAAGTTGTTTAATGCCATTACTTATAATCTCTATTGCTTTTTTTTCATGTTGAAACAAAGACCCGTTTAAACCAGTAGTTGAATAGTTTTTACCTTCCTCTTGAACAACCATCTGTTCTTTCCTGTTTGTTTGGCTCTTTAGTATAGACTCGACTTGCTCTCTTATTATTGCTGCCGACTTCCTGTCAGTAAATAGCTCATAAACAGGTTCGCTTAGATATGCATAATCAACATTTTCAATAATTTCACCTGGGCTTCCTATCTTCGGTAATTTTGCAAGGAAACCTTCTCTCCCTGATTTTGCCTTTAAATGCCAAAAGCCAGAACTTTTAAGATGAAAAAATGGAGTATGAGGCCTGTTGCGATCATTTTCACAACTGTATTTATTAAAATACTGAGTAAATCTGGCTCTAAAAACATCGTTGAAATAAAATTTATTTTCAAGGCAATCCTTACTTTCAATCAAATCCTGTACGACCAGCAATACTAAATATTTGTGTGGCTTGAACTTAAACCTAGTCGTTAATAACCCTAACTGATGCAAAAAAACCTTTACTTGCATATCTTTTCTCCTTTCTCAGTAGTTATATCAGCAAGAATATCACTTAATTTTGAAACAAATTTCCCAGAATTATCTTCGGTAAATTCCTTCAATAAAATCTTATCTTTATTATTGAGAAGCTCTTCTAAACTCATATTCTCGCACCACGTGAAATTAATTCCTTCTTCAGGAATGATAGTTTCATATTTTTTTGCCTTCATAAAAAGGTTGG
This sequence comes from uncultured Syntrophomonadaceae bacterium, assembly GCA_964541505.1. GTDB lineage: Bacteria > Bacillota > Dethiobacteria > PWVN01 > PWVN01 > CAZLTH01. The sequence continues at coordinate 18,130 of CAZIRG010000007.1, forward strand.
GATGATGCTTATATAATCCTAACCACTCACGCTTTGTTTGATAAAAACAAAAATAACACCCTGAGCGTTTACGCCATTTATAATATTTGGGGAATCCTAATCCAGATTTAATAAGCAATTTTTTTATATCTTCATAAACTAAGCCATCCTCAATAAATGGATGGTGTGATATAACATCAGCTCTAAGCGAGGTGAACCCTTCACGATCCCGTTTTTCATCAGCACGTAATCCAACGTAAGAATGAATTACATGGTTAAAATAATTTTTCATTAGCCAACTATCATATGGTATTAACTTTAACACTTCCGTACACCATCTGCTTTTAGGAGAAGGTAAATATGTAAAGTTTCCATACTTTGTTTTTTTTATTTTAGTCAACGCCCAATAATTTTCCCAGCTCTTTTCAGGCTTAATAACTGTTATTTTAATATTCAAAACAGCCCTAATTCTGTCAAGATACTCATAAGTTTCTGGCAGTTCGCATCCACTATCAGTAAAAACATACTCCGGATTCAGTTTTGGATATTTTTCAAGCATATAAACAGCCAAAGCTGCACTATCCTTCCCACCTGATAAGGCAAGGATATGACGTTCTTCTTTATCTTTGCTTTTATTAATAGTATCAGCCACTTTCATCCCCCTCAAAAAGGCCATCTGCCAGAACCAATAGAGCTGCTTTCGATTTATCTTTCGGCATTGCCAAAATCTCATTAACTTTGCTCTGTACTTCAGGGTCTTGACTGTAAAACGTGTTCATAATCTCTCTTTTTATCTTACCACTAGGCATCATAATACTAAATAACCTGGCATCTTTCTGCACAAAATAACCATTTACAGAAGCCAACGTTTCCAGTTGTTTAATACGGTCAGCATAATCCCGCAGTTTGGCAGCAAAAAACACGAAGTCCGAATCGCTCCATGAATCGATATGTTTTTTAACTGCAATTCCTGCAATCCCCCTGACCCATTCAGGCAGGTCCTGATATTCCCTCGCAAAAGCTTGTAGCACAAATTTGAGTTCAGCTTCATCACAAATATCTACCAAAGGAATAACACGCTCTCGTTGTATTTCGTACAGTTCCTGTAAATTTTTGCACCCGAAAACTTCAAGCATAGTTTTCTGCACTTCAGTATTAAGAGCAGGAAATGCCTGTTCCAGTTCTTGTAGTGCAGCACGCAGGTTGACTTGCAATTCTTCCTGCCATAGGCAACCATTTTTAGTCCTCTCTTTAAAATCAATTTCCACCGCCGCAGGTAACTCTTCAAACAATAACTGCATTGGTTCGACTGAATTCTGAATTGATGAGCGTACCCGTTGTGCTGCGAGAGAAATTTGCCTAGTGTTTTTGCTATATACAGGCAACTCATTCACAAATTTGATTAGCGGACCAACAATACTCAACATGGTAGCATTTCGCAGGGTTGGACTATCCTCTAGACGAACTTTTTTCAATATGCTCTGATATACACCAAATACTTCCCATTCTACGTGTGTGGAAACAAATCGCTTAAAGGTAAACAAGTCTGGCCTCTTGAGCATCAATGCCATTTTAGCAGCACCAAGATACGGACGGTAAGTACCTTCCTCGAATACCGCAATTTCATCAGATACAGTAATGAGATACAAACAGATATAAACAGGTATAGGACCTTGTTTCATACCAAACTGCGGTTTCTCCAATGCAGCAATGATATCAGCCACACTTACTCCTTCTTCGCCAGCGCTATTAATGCATTCAGCTATCTTTTCCCAGAGGACCTTAAACTCAGCAGTTTTACCTTCCAAAGAAAAACGCCAGCAACCAGTTTCTTCATCTTTTACATGTAACCCTTCTGCCAAAAGTAGAGACCTGTACATTGCTACCTCAGGACCAAACCGCTTTAGCCCAAGTTGCTCCTCACCAGATCTGGTTACCATTGCTTCCACAAGTTCACGACGTGCCCGTGCCGCAGCCCCGGATATTTTATCGTAATTTATCATTTCATTGCCTATAGGAAGGCATTTACAATAATAATCATCACACAAGTCAGACAACACTTGTGAAAGCCTTCTAGCATTATTAATTTTTATCTTTTTACCTTGTGCATACCAGAATAAATCTTCCGAACTAGGTGAGTAAACCTGCGCAAGATAGCTACGAAACTGTTCTTCAGCCAATCTGTGGCGAAACTTAACTTCTTTCCTTGCTACACTATCATGAGAAAGTTCGGGTGACTCTGCCAATACGGCAAAAGTAGCCGCTACCTCCAAGGCAAATTCATAAAGAGTTGCCTGAAAAGGAAGATATGCCACCAGCAGCGGCCTCCCATCATGGCACATCTCTGGAACAAAACTCATTTCTTGCGCAGTCCCAAAGCAGTATAAAAAAAGGCCGTCAAATCCTTTTTGAGGAGCTAAATCAACAGTGATCGCTTCTACATCCAGCCAGCGCCGCTCAAATCGCCTGACAGTCCCCGTTTTATAGGCATGGCGAGAAACAACAAGGGAAGAAAGTCTCAAATATTTTTGCAAAATTTCACTCAAGGAGCCAATAGCTAGTTTCGCTTTTTTTTCTTGAATTGCTTTATACACATCAAAATCAGAACCTTCCCACAGGCGGTACTCCCCAGCATATTCTCTATATAGCAAAATACCTTTATCCACCAAATTATTGATGGATTTTTCTACCACCTGCCTGTCTGCATTAATGGAAAACTTCAGTACGGCAGAAATATTTTCAATAGTAGCTTTCACTTCCAAAGTTCCGGAAAGAAGATTAAGTGTCCCAATATTTTTTAAAATTATTTGCTCTTGAGCTGACAGGTAGCCCGCATTTTCTATAATATCATGTATCTCGACCCAGCGCTGTGACTCTGCCCTGTTAACATATATAGTAGTGCTGTTATTAAAAAAATAATCATACAAGTGTTCCAATCCTACTGCAGGCAGTTTCCCTGCATTGGTAGTCACTGTGCGATTGAGATATGCAGGCAATGCATATTTATCCCCGCTGCACAGAAAAGAAAGTAAAGTTCTATCGTTTTGAGCAAAACGACGACACAGCTCAATCAAAGCAATAGCAGTAATGGGATGCAGCGGATAAATGGCTGCAATAATATTTTCATCAAAATCATATTTATTTACCAAAGATGTTTTCACAATAAAACTCTGCACTTCTGTAGCCCATTTTTTAATACGTTCCTCTTGCTTTTCCAGCGTATTCCGTCTAAGTGCCTTCTTTATTAAATAAAGCCTTTGAATAGTTGACTCTAAAAAAGAAATATCTTCAAACCGCCCCTGAATCTTACTCCATTCTCGCCCTTGAACTGCAGATAACCCCAATACATATTCACCAAAGGCCTGGTGCAAACAAACCCACAAGTAAACTGATCTCATTTCTGCAAGTTGCTGTATGATAAAAAGATCTCCTCTGTCATAATGATGTGACATATAATCTAAATTTTTACCAAACTCATCAATAATCACAAGCAAAGGAATGCCCGCCAATTTGCTCGCCTTCTGAAAAGCTGCGAACAGTTTGTTAGAGCCAATAATCTTCTGTTTCTGCAGCTCCTGCAGCTCAAATATAAGTTTGGTGCTGTTAGGCAAGTCTGCAGACATAAGCGCATTGCACAATCCACGTGTCAAAGTCTCATTTAGCGGTTCGTAAGCAGCGGTAACTGCAACCTGGAAAAAGCCTTCTTCTCCAACTGTCTTACTCATGCTCTCTGACAACCTTTTGTGTAATTTTGAGTCAGCAGCTTTAAGTTTTTTTAGAGCAACTTTTGATGTTTGACTACTGCTTGATCCCGTAACAGCTAATAAGTAATTGACAAAAGCAGATTTACCCATACCGTATGGTCCGGTTAGTGACCAGGCATTAACTCTTTCGCCTCCCAGGGCACTAGCAAAACGATCAAGAATTTCCAGGGTTCGGGCAGTGATATTATAGTTCTGGATTATGTCAACTTCGGCATGATCTCTCTCCAAATTTACTGAACGAGCAATGTTCATATCTGGATATATAAAGTCTGACAATTTCATCATGTTATTGCTCCTTGTAATATTTTTCAAGTGCGTGCCAATACAGCACCCGGGGCTCATCATTGAAATGTAACTGCACACTCCCCATAACATCAACTAGGGAAATCCCATCTATTTTTTTTGATGCCATGTCCAAGTAAGAACCTACAATACTTTCCGGTAATTTAAAAACTACTCCCGGCGAGTTGAAATCGTAAGTTAAGCGGTGTAAAGATATAGTTTTTTGCCCTGATGGTACATAAAATGCCATGTAAGAAAAGCACACTGCGGCAAATATCAGGACAGGTAAAGTCTGTTTTTCTGTAACATCAAAACAAAATAAATTATCTTCTTCAGCCCTGCGAATAATCCCAAGTTGCGTAAACGGGCATTCAATTTCAGAGCCTTTTTCTGGTAATGATTCAGCATACATACGAAGAAAACAAGAAGCATCTCGCTCAAATGAATTTTCAGAAAGTGCAGCAAGCTTTGGGTATCTTTGAGATACATTAATAATAACCCCGCTAAGTTGCTTTATATCAAAACTCCATAAACTACAGTTATTAAAAGCCAGCGACCAGCTGACAATCTCCAAGGGTGGTGTAAAGAGTTGCCAGTGCAACAACCATAGGGAGGCTATATCCTCAAGAAAAGGATCCCACCCCTTATCATCAAGGAGCCTGTACCCTAATTCTGTCCGCCCCATATATCTCTTGTCATTTGGTTCAATCAGTTTAAACACCTGGCACCAAAATCTAATAGAACTGACCATGTTCTTCCCTACACCAAGACGCTCGATAGCATCCGGAGCTTTAAAAACATTACCGTCCCGGATTGTAGCCTCATATCCTTTTTTTAGCCAACCATATCTAGGCGTAAAAGTTTCATGTCTCCCCAGTTTGCCTTGTGCTATATAGTCATCACGATTCAATATTTCTATCTGCATTTTTACTTTTTCATCCTTTTCGTCCAAAATACTATAATAGTTACTTGGAAAATATGTATAATCCATCACTGTTGAAGTTTCGTAAAGGCTTCCCTGAAAGACAAGTCAGACACTGCCTTTGCCGTGGGAATTAGCGGAGCCAATTTACCAGCAGATATAATGTTTTGGCTTCCTTATCCGGCAATAAAGAAAGTGGAATATACGGAGAGCCAATCTCCCAAGTTTCCTGCTCTCCAACAGGATCATACCGGATAGTCTTGGTGTGATCAGAAACAAATTTAACTTCAGCAAAAATTGGTTTATTTCTAAGATTTGGATTTGACTCTATTTCGCTTACATCAAATTTTCTTGTAGCTGGCAATTCCTTTTTATTAGAAGATATACTTACTTCAATATGCTCAGGAACTGGTTCAGGAACTCGCCATTGTAGAATATACAATTTAAAAGATTCATCATCAGCTTCGATATACTTTCTCCAACGATACTTCAAATCTGTTTCTTTTTCATAACTAAGAAATATTCCCATGATAAAACCCTCCTTTTAGAATCTCGTGGTCAAGGATGAAAACCCCTTTAACCACTAAGTTTCGTCAAAATTTTATCAACTCCTTCTCACAGCTTTCAAAAACTTATTGTTACAACAAAATATCTAGCAAAGAAAAGCGTGGTCTGGGGTGGGGCCTTCTGCTGGGAAGCCTAGCGGTAAGAGGGCTGCCACCGGGGTCACGGGGTCAGCCCTTGACTTAGGACAAATTTGCCACAATCACGGCAATATTTTGACTTGACGCCTCATTGTTTCTAAGGCTCCTCGAAAATCTCTGATATGCCTTGGTCACGGCAGAATAGCTAAGATTGTCAAAACAATCTCCTATCTGCTTATTGGTCATGCTCGTCATTTTTTTCATCA
>CAZIRG010000008.1:0-22025 GCA_964541505.1 uncultured Syntrophomonadaceae bacterium
CTGCTTTTACCGTTTCATTGTACCTGTGCAATATCCAAGCATCAGGCAAAGAAAGATTCTCCAAGGACAGTTTTTCTCCTTGAAAATCCCCTAAATTCATTAACACAAAACGAGAAGCATTCCATATCTTATTAGCAAAGTTACGACTAGCTTCCACACTTTCTTGGCGAAAACGCATATCATTCCCTGGTGCTTGGCCTGTTATTAGAGTAAATCTTAAAGTGTCTGCACCATATTCAGCAATAATCTCTAATGGATCAATACCATTGCCCAAAGATTTACTCATCTTTCTGCCTTGTGCGTCTCGTATAAGTCCATGTATATAAATATCTTTAAAAGGCACTTCTCCCTTGAACTCTAGAGACATAAAAATCATACGGGCTACCCAAAAATAAATTATATCATAGCCGGTAACCAATACCTGTGTAGGGAAAAACCGTTTTAAGTCCGGTGTTTCTGCCGGCCATCCTAAAGTAGAAAAAGGCCATAGAGCAGAACTGAACCAAGTATCCAAAACATCTGGATCCTGCTCAAGATTATTATTGCCACATTGTGAGCAAATAAGAGGATCTTCCCGAGAAACAATAGTTGCACCACAAGAACAATACCAGGCCGGAATACGGTGTCCCCACCAAATCTGGCGTGAGATACACCAATCACGTATATTTTCCAACCAATTCAAATATATTTTGGTGAAGCGCTCCGGTATAAAACGATTTTTCCCTGCTTGAAGTGCTTTTACAGCAGATTCAGCCAAAGGTTTCATTTTAACAAACCACTGCCTAGAAACAAGAGATTCAATAACGGTTCTGCAACGTTGGCAATGTCCCACAGCATGCTCGTAAGGTTCTATTTTTAAAACTGCACCTATCTTTTTAAGATCTAAAGTTAAGGATTTCCTGGCTTCATAGCGATCTATACCAGCATAGACCCCAGCTTCCTCCGTCATGGAGCCATCGGAAGAAATTACAACTACACGTGGCAAATTATGTCTTTCTGCCATATCAAAATCATTGGGGTCATGTGCAGGGGTTACTTTAACTGCACCACTTCCAAACTCAGGATCTACATACTCATCAGCAATTATAGGGATTTCCTTGTTAACAATAGGCAAAATAACAGTTTTGCCAATCAAGTTCTTATATCTTTCATCATTAGGATTAACAGCTACAGCAGTATCTCCCAGCATAGTTTCTACACGCGTAGTCGCCACCACAATATAGCCTGTGCCATCACTAAAAGGATACTTTAGATGAGTTAAAGTGCTTTTTTCCTGACTATGCTCCACTTCAATATCAGATAAGGCTGTACGGCAACAAGGGCACCAATTAATAATATAATTTCCTTGATAAATAAGACCTTTTTCATAAAGAGATACAAAAACTTCTCGTACAGCCTGGGAACACCCTTCATCCATAGTAAAACGTTCTCTTGACCAATCACAAGAAACTCCTAGTTTTTTAAGCTGATTAGTTATTCGTTGATGATACTTATTTTTCCAAAGCCAAACTTGTTCTAAAAATTTTTTTCTACCCAATTCCTGCCTAGTTAGTCCCTGTTCTGCCAGATGCTCCTCCACCTTTATTTGTGTAGCAATACCAGCATGGTCTGTGCCAGGCAGCCATAAAGTATCAAACCCCTGCATTCTCTTCCAACGAACCAAAATATCCTGAATAGTATTATCCAAAGCATGTCCCATATGCAAAGAGCCAGTAACATTAGGAGGAGGAATGACTATCGTAAAAGTTTCTTTTTTCTTAGCAGCAGGCTCTTTGTCAGAAAGAGGACGAAAATATCCCCCCTCTTCCCAAAAGCGATACCATTTATCTTCCACAATTGCTGGATTATAAGTTTTTTCCATTTTATACCCCTCAATTCTTAAATAGTGAATGAGTGACTAAGTGACTGAGTAACTAAGTCAGCCTGCCGGACTCCTGACTTGTCTGTCGCCATCATCAGGACTCGTTCAGACTCCTACTCGTCGTCTTCACCAGCTGTCAGTAGGAACGAAGTACGATGGAGTTAGGTTTATCTTTACTTACCCAGCGCCAACCTCGTCTAACCTCTAGCCTTTCACCTCTAGCCTCTCACCTCCCACTCGGGCAACCACAAGGGATTGCCCCCTACGTCTCCTCGCTGGCTCACTTTTCACTTTTCACTTTTCACTTTTCACTTTTCACTTCCCAACCCCTGTAAACTGTAAACTGTCAACTGTAAACCGACTTTATCCATCTCCAAACAGCCTCTTTTCCTTCCCCGGACATAGTAGAAAAGGTAATCAGAGGCTCATCTTCTCTTAATGCTAATACTTTTGTTACTACCTGCAAATGTTGCTGTTGTCGGCTACGACTAATTTTATCTGCTTTGGTGGCAACTATAAGCGTAGGATAGCCATAAAACCTCAACCACTCAAGCATAGCTAAGTCATCTTTGCTGGGAGGATGTCGTAAATCAACCAGCATGACAATTCCTCGCAGAGGCAGGCGTCCAGTTAAATACTCTTCTGTCATAACCTGCCATTGTTTTTTTACCTGAGGGGGAACTTTGGCAAATCCATAACCTGGCAAATCAACTAAATAAAAAGCGTCATTTACAATATAAAAATTAATAAGACGCGTTTTTCCGGGAGTCGAGCTGGTATGCGCCAACCTTTTCCTGTTTAAAAGCTTGTTTAAGAGTGAAGACTTCCCCACGTTAGAACGTCCCACAAAAGCTATTTCCGGGCGTTCGTTTACCGGATACTGTTTTTTTTCTACCGCACCTTGTAAATAAGCAGCTTCTTTTATTTTCATCTTTTCTCTGCGACCAAAGCTTCTTTTAGTACCTGTCCCATATGTTCTACATAAACTGTTTCTAAGCGACGACGCACATTTTGTGGTATCTCTGTTATGTCTTTTTTATTATCCAAAGGAAGAACTATTTTTTTGATTCCTGCCCGATGGGCTGCCAACACTTTTTCCTTGATACCCCCTACAGGTAAAACTTTCCCCCTTAAAGTTATTTCCCCGGTCATAGCTACATCTCGCCGCACAGGAGTTGCAGTCAAAGCTGAAACTAAAGCTGTCGCCATAGCTATCCCCGCAGAAGGACCATCTTTTGGTATTGCCCCTTCTGGAATATGAATATGAATATCTTTTTTTTCGTGAAAAGATTCCTCTATGCCTAAAGTAGCAGCTTTTGTTCGAATAAAACTTAAAGCAGCCTTAGCCGACTCCTGCATAACATCTCCAAGCTTTCCGGTAAGGATAAGTTTTCCTTTTCCTGGCATGAGAGTTACTTCAATCGATAAAGTATCACCACCACTTTCCGTCCAAGCTAGCCCGGTAGCCACACCTGTTTCATCAGCTTTTTCTGCCAAACCGTAACGATAGCGAGGTGACCCTATAAACTTCGTTAAGTTCTGCAAAGAAATTTTTGTACTGTTCTCCCTGTTTTTAACTGTTGCTCGGGCAGTCTTACGACAAACAGAAGCTATCTGTCGCTCCAAATCTCTTACTCCAGCCTCTCGAGTATGTTGACGGATAATTCTGCGTAAAGCAGTTTCAGAAATAGACAAATTTTTAGCAGTCAATCCATTTTCTTTTAGCTGTTTGGGTAAAAGATAGCGTTCTGCTATTTTAATTTTTTCTTCTTCCGTATAGCCTGACATAAATATTGTTTCCATTCTGTCCTGTAAAGGTTTCGGAATATTAAAAAGCGAATTGGCAGTAGTTATAAACATAACATTGGATAAATCAAACGGGACTTCGATATAATGATCGCTAAAAGTACTATTCTGTTCCGGATCCAGAACTTCCAAAAGTGCCGCCGAAGGATCTCCGCGAAAGTCTGTGGACATCTTGTCAATTTCGTCTAAAATAAATATAGGATTGTTTGAACCAGCCTGACGCATACCCTGAATAATACGCCCTGGCATAGCTCCAACATATGTGCGCCGGTGTCCTCGGATTTCAGCTTCATCCCTTACTCCACCCAGAGACATGCGGATAAATTTTCTTTCCAGAGCACGAGCCACAGATTTGGCCAAGGAGGTTTTTCCTACCCCAGGTGGTCCAATAAGACAAATAATGGGACCTTTTATCTTTTCAGTCAGCTGTCGCACTGCTAGATATTCAATAATTCTCTCTTTCACCTTTTTTAAACCATAATGATCTTCATCCAGTATTTTTTCTGCCATATCCAAGTCCAGACGGTCTTTCGTCTGCACTCCCCAAGGTAAGGATAAAAGCCACTCCAGGTAGTTACGTACTATTACCCCTTCTGCTGCAGCTGGGGGCATTTTTTCCAGGCGCTCGACCTCTTTAAGCGCTTTTTCCTCTACTTCTGCTGGCAACTTAATTTTTGCTATTTTTTCTCGCAGTTCATCAGCCTCTGCCATCCGCTCATCTTTCTCTCCCAGCTCTTTCTGAATAGCCTTCACCTGTTCTCGCAAATAGTATTCCTTCTGTGTTTTTTCCATCTGGCGACGAACTTGTAGATTGATTTTACGCTCAATTTCTAACACTTCCATTTCCTTGCTCAAAATCTTTACTAATTTTTTTAACCGTATTGCTGGCTCTCCTGCTTCCAAAATAATTTGTTTCTGGGAAACTTGCAAAGAAAGATTAGAAGAAATAACATCAGCTAACGTTCCTGGTTCTTCAATAGTAGAAACTGTAATTAAGGTTTCCGGCGGAATTTTTTTGCTCAACTTTATATACTGCTCAAACTGAAAAAGAACGCTGCGCATAAGTGCTTCAACCTGCAAACTTTTTTCCGATTCCTCCTCTATTTCTTCGATTTCTACTTCAAAAAAAGGATCGGTACTAATATATCTTTTAATCTTGACACGTTGTAAGCCCTCTACTAATGCCCTGATAGTTCCACCTGGAAGCTTTAGTATTTGTTTCACTTTGGCAATAGTACCAACTTTATAAATTTCTCTGGGAGTGGGTTCTTCAAAATGAGCTTTTTTTTGAGCAGCTAAAACAATTTTATTATCCCTCGGCATGGCATCCTCTAAAGCTTTTACCGAAGAACCTCTTCCTACATCTAAATGAAGTGTCATATTAGGAAAAACCACTGCACCTCGCAATGGTACCAAGGGCAACGTTTTCAAAGCAGACAAAAAACTCACCTCCATAAATATAGTAAATACTATAAAAAATGGTAACTATTCAGGTCTATTGAACTGTTTTTAAAATTATCTCATGCGTTGCTCTCAAGCTGCCACAGCATATACCAAAGTGAGCATTGATTTTACTAACCAGAAGGCGTTAGGCGTTGGATTTTCTTGAGAATAGCGGTGTAATCTGTCTGACTAAGTGAAATGAGGGAGTTATTACCCCTCCCGAAAGATTTGGGCACCGATACACATATAAAATCCAACGAACATGGTATTGCTTTAGCAGCTTAGCTAAGTAGTTACAAAAAATGTAACCATTCCAGGCACTAACGTAACAGTTAGAGATTGAATACCGCTTTACACTTTACAGTTTACAGTTTACGGTCTACAGTGATTACGAGGTTACAATTTGCTATACTATACGCTATACTACAATAATACAATAATTAACTAGCAACTAGCAACTAGTTTATAATCCATTGTTCATCGGTTTTTAACTGGAAAATGACTGTAGCTGAATAGTTACGACATTTTTATTATAACATAAATATATCGCAATCTTAATTGTAATTCTAGTCTGATTACTGATTTCCTCTTTTACATTCAAATTTATCAACTTGAAATTTTAGAAAAAGAAAAGGAAGAGTTAAAAGTTGTTTCCGTTTTAGAAAAAGCTTCGTTAAAGACCTCCGCAATACTATCTACTGGGATAACCTTAATATCTTTATATGTACTGAAATTTTGCTGCCAGTTTTCACCCGGAATCAAAACCTTCCTCGCTCCTGCCTGCCTTGCAGCCTCAATTTTCACAGTTACGCCACCAACAGGTCGCACATATCCGCGTACAGAAACTTCACCCGTCATAGCTACAGTATTGTCCACCTTAACGCCAGCAAGAGAGGAATAAACTGCAGTAGCGATGCTGACTCCGGCAGAAGGACCATCTATGGGCACACCTCCGGGGAAATTAATATGAATATCATAATCTCGTAACGAGAAGTTCATATAATAGCTCAATAAAGTTAAAACATTTTCCACCGACCCCTTGGTAAGACCTTTCCTTTTGACAATGCGCTGGGTACTACCGATTTCTTCTTCTTCTATTATCCCGGTAATAGTTACTCGCCCACTTCCACCCTCTACCTGTCGGGTAACCACTTCTATTTCAATCAATAACCCCATATTAGGACCATAAACAGCTAGACCGTTCGCCTGACCTAGCTGTGGCTTAGCAGGTATTTTTTTCTCCAGCCTGGGAGACGTTTGGCTGCTGCTTACTACCCATTCTATGTCTTCTTCTTCTAGTACATTGCGATTCTCAGCTATAGCAACTCCAGCTGCTAGCTGGATAATATTAACAGCCTCTCTGCCGCTGGCAGCATACTTCTTAAGTACTTCTAAGGCAGCTTCTAGAATAGTGAAATTGATTTTTCTAACTGCATTGCGTGCTATAACTGCAATTTCTGCTGGCAAAAGACCACGAAAATAAATTTCCAGGCAACGAGAACGCATCGCAGGAGAAATACTTTGAGGCAAGCAGGTGGTAGCCCCGATAAGGCGAAAATCTGCCGGCAAACCTTTCTGAAACATTTCATGAATATGTTGAGGTACATTGTTGTCTTCCGAATTATAGTAGGAACTCTCCAAAAAAACCTTTCTGTCTTCCAGCACCTTTAGTAATTTGTTCATCTGTGTTGGGTGAAGCTCACCAATTTCATCAATAAAAAGAATCCCTCCGTGCGCTCTGGTAACTGCACCAGGTTTAGGCTGCGGTATGCCCGCTGTACCCATAGAACCTGCTCCCTGATAAATAGGATCATGCACAGTACCAATTAATGGATCTGCAATCCCTCGCTCATCAAAGCGAGCTGTAGTAGCATCCAGTTCAATAAAAACAGCATCAGTTTTAAAAGGAGAACGAGAACTTTTACGTGCTTCTTGCAACACCAGACGAGCAGCAGCAGTTTTACCTATACCAGGTGGACCGTAAACAATAACATGTTGAGGGTTAGGACCGCATAGAGTTGCCCTAAGGGCTTTAAGACCATCCTTTTGACCTATAATCTCACTAAAGTCGGTAGGCCGGGTATGCTCTGACAGAGGAACCGTTAAAGAAATAGAACGTAATTTCTCTAATTGTGTCATTTCTTTGCGTGAGTCTTTCCGCACGGCTACTTTACTGGTTTGCTGCGAACGAAGCAAATTCCAAAAATACAAACCGATTACTATAGCAAAAAAAACTTGTATAAAACCGATAATCCCAGCCAAGTTAGACAAAATATTTCCTCCTTTTTATATCTGACTACTAATTAATATTTACCTGTGTGCCTAAAAATAGTATTTCCACACTCATAGCAAATATCCGGGAGGAAATAAAAAAGCAGCCCTTGAAGCTGCTTAAAATTCTACGCTGAAACTCCTCTTTTTTTCCTTTTCTTTCTCTTATCTGTTGTCACCAGAATAGGTTTTTCTTTATTTATCACCACGTCCCGAGTGATAAGACATTTTTCCACATTATCCCTGGAAGGCAGCTCATACATAACATCCAGTAAAGTACTCTCTAAAATCGCTTTCAACCCTCGGGCGCCAGTGTTTCTCTCTAAAGCCATAGCTGCAATAACACCCATAGTTCCCTCCTGAAACTCCAAGGCAACTCCATCCATCTGGAATAGCTTTTGATATTGTTTAACCTGGGCGTTACGAGGTTCCGTTAAAATAGCAACCAAATCCTCTTTACTCAGCGTATCCAAGGTAGCAATAACCGGAACTCTGCCGATAAACTCAGGAATCAAACCGAATTTTAACAAATCCTGTGGCAACACATGCTTTAAAAGTTCTCCCGCACCTCCACCCTTTTTCCCTCGCACCTCGGCACCAAAACCAATACCCTTTTTGCCCATGCGCCTTTGAATAATTTTTTCCAAACCATCAAAAGCCCCACCGCAGATAAAAAGTATATTAGTGGTATCAATCTGCATAAATTCCTGGTGTGGATGCTTTCTGCCTCCCTGGGGTGGCACACTGGCTACCGTACCTTCCATGATTTTCAAAAGAGCCTGCTGCACCCCTTCACCTGATACATCCCTAGTAATGGAAGGATTATCCGTTTTTCTGGCAACTTTATCAATCTCATCAATATAAATAATACCTTTTTCAGCTTTCTCTATATCAAATTCGGCTGCCTGAATTAGCTTTAAAAGAATATTTTCTACATCTTCACCTACATAGCCAGCTTCTGTTAGAGATGTGGCATCAGCTATAGCAAAAGGCACCTTCAAAACGCGGGCAAGAGTCTGCGCCAGAAGAGTTTTTCCTACTCCCGTTGGACCTATAAGAACAATATTACTTTTCTGAATTTCTACATCTTCAACTTTAAACTCTGCATCAACTCTTTTGTAATGATTATAAACAGCAACAGCCAACGTTTTTTTAGCCATATCTTGACTAACTATATACTGGTCCAAAATCTCTTTAATCTCTAACGGTTTAGGTAATTCCTTCAAATCAAAATTAAAATCATCACTAAACTCTTCTTCCACTATCTCATTACAAAGCTCTATACACTCATCACAGATATAAACCCCCGGCCCAGCTACCAATTTCCGCACCTGTTCTTGAGTCTTGCCACAGAAAGAACATTTCAGGCGACCTCTTTCATCGCTAAATTTAAACATTTAATCACCTCTTTAAAACAAAACTATTTTGAACGATGTTTGAGAATCTGATCAATTATCCCGTAGTCTTTTGCTTCTTCAGCGGACATAAAAAAATCCCTGTCAGTATCTTTGGCAATCTGTTCCACAGGCTTCCCAGTATGTTCAGCCAAAATGAGATTCAGGTTTTCACGCAGGCGCAAGATTTCCCGGGCATGAATCTCAATATCCACCGCCTGTCCCTGAGTACCGCCTAAAGGCTGGTGCATCATGATTTTGGAGTTAGGCAAGGCAAACCGCTTACCCGCAGCACCACATGTGAGCAATATGGCCCCCATACTGGCAGCTAGACCCACACAAATAGTAGAAATGTCCGGTTTGATATACTGTATAGTATCATAGATAGCTAAACCAGAGTAAATACTTCCCCCAGGAGAATTGATATAAAGGTTAATATCTTTTTCCGGGTCCTCGGACTCCAAAAAGAGAAGTTGTGCTATTACTAAATTAGCTACATTATCATCAATAGGAGTACCAATAAAAATAATGCGATCTTTCAATAACCGTGAAAAAATATCATAGGCCCTCTCTCCACGACTACTCTGCTCTACAACCATAGGTACTAGATTCATAAAAACTCTCCTTTACTGAATAACTGAATTGCTAATCACTGCTTCCTGTACAAGAAAATCAATTATTTTGCGAAATCTAATTTCATCGGTAAACATTTTTAGCTGTCCCTGCATATCAAGTATTTCTTTCATCTCAGCAAACTTCTTTTTCTGTCTCGCAGCAATCTCTTCTACTCGCTTATCTACTTCGCTTTCTGTCGCAATTATTCCTTCTTTTTTCCCTATAGCATCTAAAGTTAAATTCCTTCTTAACCTGCTTATAGCTTCTGCCCTGTTTTCGTCCTCTATCTCCTGACTACTTTTCACAAGTATATTCAAATACTGTTCCATAGTTAATCCCTGCATATGCAAAAATTTCTTTGTGTCCTCATCTATCCTGTGGAGTTCCCTACTTATAAGGGTCTCCGGTATTTCAACTTCAGTTTCATCGCTAATCTTCTGAATAAGCTTTTCTTCCATCTCCCTCTGAGCTCTTGTTTTCTCGTTCTCTTTTAGCTTATTCCTAATATCTTCTCTAAATTCTTCTATAGTATCAAAATCACTTACTTCTTGCGCAAAATTAGCATCAAGGTCCGGTAATTCTTTCCTTTTTATTTCCTTCAATTTAACTTCAAACACAACTTCCTTGCCAGCCAAATCTTTCGCCCGATAATCTATAGGAAAAGTAACCTTCACTTGACGTTCTTCATTTATTTTTACTCCTTCAAGCTGTTTCTCAAAACCTGATACGAAAGTATCGGAACCTAACTCCAGAGAATACCCTTCAGATTCTCCTCCGGGGAAAGGCTCTCCTTCCACATATCCTTTAAAATCAATAATCACAACATCACCTTTAACTGCCTCTGCGGTTTCATCTTCAATCGCAATCAGCCGAGCATGTTGTTTCTGTATTCTGGCTAAAGACTCCTCAACGTCAGCGTCGCTAATCTCTTTCTCTTCTTTCTCTATAGATATGCCTTTATAATCAGAAAGGATAACCTCAGGCATAACTTCTACTTCAACTTTAAAGAGCAAAGGTTTACCTTTTTCCATCTGCATCAAATCCATGTCTGGTTTATCAATCGGCTCAAGGGCAATCTTCTTCACGGCTTTGTCATAGGTTTCATAAATTAGAGGCGCTAAAATTTCCAATGCTCCGTCATACAAAATCTCTGGTCCTAGCTTTGTTTCCAGAAGTGACCGGGGGACCTTTCCTTTACGAAATCCTGGAAAATCAACTTTCCTTACCATTTTACGGTAAGATTTATCCAAAGCCACGTCTACTTCGCCAGCAGGCACTTCGATTTCCATCAAAACTTTATTGCTGCCTATCCTCTCCCACTTAACCATCAAATATACTCCCTTCCTCAATCTACTCAATCTAACTGCCAAAATCAGCATTTCCACGTCAAAACTGACCTGATTTAAAAAACCTGGTATTTTCTCTCGCATTATAACATTAACTTTATGAAAAATAAAGAGAAAAAAAGTTTTTTTGTCTGTTTTTTTGTTTAATAAAAATAAAATCAAAGTTTTTAAAAAATGGCAGGATTTTTTACTTGCAAAGAGTAATATAAAAAAAGAGTAATATAAAAGTAGTATAATAATTTCATAAGGAACTTTGCCTGTCGCCTCTAAACCACCTATGTCATCACTTTAGGTGGTTAGCATGGTAACATGGTAAAAGGCAAACTTGCAGCCAAAGGGGGGATGTTTAGCAAGTAGATATATTTTCCCAGATATACTGATGTTTTGTGTGTCTCTTGTGTGTCTCTTAAAATTAATAAAGGGGGAAATTAAATGCGTAGTAAAAAGTTAGTTTTTATGCTGGTGTTTTTAATGTTGTTGTCAGTCTTTGCTGTATCAGGATGTGGTCCAGAAGAGGTCGCCGATGATCCTGTTGAGAAACCCGGTGGACAGGTAGTGTTTGCTCTCTGGAGTGCACCGGAAGGTGTTTTTAACCCTAATCTCTATGAAAGCCGTTATGATGCTGATTCTATGGGCCCTATTTTTAGCGGTATGCTGGGTCTCAATCCCGATTTGACTTATTTCAACAACCTAGCAGAAGTATGGGAAATTAGAGAAGATGGCTTAGTATTCTATTACAAATTGAGGGACGACATATATTTTCATGACGGAGTTCCTGTTACCACTGCCGATGTTCAATTTACTTTCGAATGGATGATGCATCCTGACTATACCGGCGTCAGGGCAGGTATGTGGTCAAGGATTCTTGGGTTCGAAGACTTTAATACTGGTAAAACAGATACCGTAGAAGGTATCAAAGTATTAAACGATAGGGAAATAGAGTTTCACTTTTCTGAAATAGATGCCCCTGCCCACCTCAATGTCAGTACTTGGGATATATCTCCTAAGCATGTTTTTGAGGGGACACCTATCGGGGAGTTACAGCACCACGAAGCAATCACCAGCCCTATCGGCAGCGGTCCTTTCATGTTTGAGCGCTATGTTGAAGGCGCTTTTGTCGAGCTAGTCAGAAATCCAAATTACCATCGAGGAGCACCCAAACTTGACCGGATTATTATCCGAGTAGCTAACGCAGATGCAGCTCAACTAGAACTCTTAACTGGTGGTGTGAATGCTGCCTGGATGATGCCCAATGCTGATGATTGGGCTGCTTTCAAAGATTCCGGTTTCTTAACTATAACTGAATATCCTCAAAACGGCTATCAGTATATGGCTGTACTCAATACCCATGAGCTTTTCCAAGACGCTAGAGTAAGACAGGCCCTAACTTATGCTATCGACCGCCAAGGCATGGTATCAGAACTGCTGGACGGCATGGGTATCGTTCAGGTAGGTCATATGTCTTCTGTTAGTTGGGCCTACAATAAAGATTTAAAACCACGCCCCTATGATCCGGCAAGAGCAAAAGAACTCCTAAAAGAGGCTGGCTGGACACCTGGCGCTGATGGCATTTTAGAAAAAGACGGCAAAAGGTTCTCCTTTGTGCTAAGCTATCCTACCGGGAATCCAGTACGTATGGAATCTGCTCTTGTTATTCAAGAAAACCTTAGAGACGTCGGCATTGAGGTAGAACTAGAAATCATGGAGTTCTCTGCTTTAGTATCCAAAGTTTTTCCCAAAACAGGCTTCCAGGATATCGACTATGAAGCCTATCTTATGGGATGGGGACTGGCTGCTGATCCCGATCCTTCTGGTATCTGGGACAAGGATGTCGCCTGGAACGCTTGGCGTTTTACCCACCCTGATAGCCAGAGGCTTATTGATGCTGGTCGCTCCGTAGTCGAAATAGAAAAGCGTAAGCCTATCTATTACGAATGGCAGCAGCTTGTCTTTGATGAAGCACCTATTATCTTCCTTTATGCACCCTATGAAGCCTACGTTTTTGATAGTGCTCTGAAAGGATTCAAACCTAATGCTTTTGGCATCTGGTATAATGTCGAAAACTGGTACTGGGATAAATAATTTTTGTGAATTTATTTATCACGACCCGACTTAAGTCGGGTCGTGATAAATAATAGGAAAGGAGTGAAGAATCATTTATCAATATATATTGCGTCGAATATTACAAATTATTCCCACCCTGATCGGCATTACCTTTCTGGTCTTTTTAATCATCGATGCTGCCCCGGGAGATCCTTTAACCCATTTAGTAGACCCTACCATTTCACCGGAAGATATCGTTACTCGATTACAACAACTAGGCATGGACAAACCAGTTTACATGCGCTACCTTACCTGGCTGGGAGAATTAGCGGATGGCAATCTTGGCTATTCTATACGCTTTAAAAGACCTGTAGTTGACTTAATACAAGTACGGCTCTGGCCCACTTTTTTATTAAGTTTTTCTGCTATAATCATCAGTTTTATAGTTGCTGTGCCTATAGGCATACTATCCGCTACTAAACAATACTCCAAAATGGATTATGTTGCTACTGTTTTTTCCATGGTCGGTCTTTCTATACCGGTTTTTTTCTTAGGTATCGTCTTGATTAAATTTCTTGCTTTTGAAATACGACTTTTCCCTATAGGCGGTATGGTTACGGTAGGTGCCCGCCATCCTAATCTCTTCACCTATCTCTTGGATGTCGGCAGACATCTGGTGCTTCCTCTGCTGGTGCTTTCTTCTGCCGGAACAGCAAGCTTTGTACGCTACACACGCTCTAGCATGCTGGAAGTAGTGCGCCAAGACTACATTCGCACAGCTCGCGCTAAAGGCTTGAGCGAAAAAGTGGTCATTTACAAACATGCTTTGCGCAATGCGCTCATACCTATAATTACTATATTAGGCTTAAGCCTCCCAGCTATCTTTTCCGGTGCTATTCTTACGGAGGCTGTTTTTGTCTGGCCAGGCATGGGTTCTCTCAATGTTGATGCCGTTACTTTCAGAGATTATCCCTTACTGATGGGCATAAATCTCTTCCTAGCTGTTCTAGTCTTGCTGGGGAACTTACTGGCTGATATATTTTATGCTGTTGCTGATCCACGCATACGCTACGATTAGAAAGGAGGATGTGCTTATGGTCTATTCTAATACAAAAAAAACAGAAACTAAATCACCCAATCTTGATGCAAAAAAAGATGATATTTTAACCCCGGGGAAATTAATTATCAAGAGATTTCGCCGCAATAAAATAGCTGTAGTAGCCCTGGTGGTTTTAGCTTTTCTCGTAATCATCTCTGTTCTGGCTCCAGTTTTGGCCACTCATAATCGAGATGAGATTAACTTACGCAACAGAGAGAACCCTCCTTCAGCAGAACACTGGCTGGGTACCGATAATGTTGGTAGAGATATTTATAGCAGATTGCTCTACGGGGGTCGTGTTTCCTTAATGGTAGGTTTCGCAGCTTCGATGATCCAGGTGATAATTGGTATAATTTTGGGCTCGTTGGCTGGATATTACGGCAAATATGTTGACCTCTTTATAATGCGCCTAACAGACGTTTTCCTCTCCTTTCCTTTTTTAGCCCTAGCTATTACCATAGCTGCTATTCTAGGACCTTCTGCTTATAATACTGCCTTGGTTATCGGCTTTCTTGCCTGGACGGGTACCTGTCGCCTGGTAAGAGGGCAATTTTTAATTATCAAGGAAAGCGAATATATTGAAGCAACCAGAGCTCTGGGTATCGGTGAGCTAAAGACTATTTACAAACATATGCTTCCCAATGCCTTTGCTCCTATTTTAATTAGTGCTACCTTGACTATGGCCAGTGCCATATTAATTGAAGCCGGCTTAAGTTTCCTTGGGCTAGGAGTAGTTCCACCACTTCCCAGTTGGGGGAATATGATGGAAGCAGCTCGTAACGTAAGGGTTGTTAGCCTGATGTGGTGGATATGGCTACCACCAGGCTTAATGATTTTCCTAGCAGTACTTTCTATAAATTTAGTAGGTGACGGACTCCGGGACGCCCTAGATCCTCGCCTGAAAAGATAGGAGAACCAAGACATGAAAATTTTGCTGGAAGTAAATAATTTGAAAACATATTTTTATACAGAAGATGGCATAGTTCCTGCTGTAGATGATGTAACTTTTGCGGTAAAGCCAGGTGAGATTATCGGTATCGTTGGTGAGTCAGGCTGTGGCAAAAGTGTCACTTCACTCGCTGTTTTAAGATTAATTCCTGATCCACCGGGTAAAATAATTGCCGGTTCAATCAAATTTGAAGGTCAAGACCTAGCTACTCTCAAAGACAAAGAAATGAGAAAAATACGAGGAAACGATATTGCTATGATCTTTCAGGAGCCTATGACCTCGCTCAACCCCGTCTTTACCATTGGTTATCAAATCGGCGAAGTTCTTACTCTTCATCAAGGACTAAACAACAAAGAGGCTAAGGAGAAAAGTATAGCTATGTTGAAACTGGTAGGCATACCTAGACCGGATAAAGTTGTCGATGAATATCCCCACAGCCTAAGCGGTGGCATGCGCCAAAGGGCCATGATTGCGATGGCGCTTTCCTGTAATCCTAAACTTCTGATTGCTGATGAGCCCACCACTGCTCTGGATGTGACTATCCAAGCCCAAATACTTGAGCTCATGAAGGGCTTGAAGGAAAAAATCAACACTTCAATCATGCTTATCACCCATGACCTTGGGGTTATCGCCGAAATGGCAGAACATGTAGTGGTAATGTACGCCGGTAAAATTGTTGAGGACGCTGATGTAATAACCCTCTTTAAGAATCCTCAGCATCCATATACAATCGGACTTTTAAATTCTAAACCGAAGCTGGAGCAAGAAAAAAAAGGGGGAAAATTACCCTCTATTCCCGGTATGGTACCTAATCCTCTAAACATGCCTACTGGGTGTCACTTTCACCCACGCTGCCAACATGTCATGCCTTTTTGCCGAGAAAAAATGCCTCCTTTAGTCGAAGAATCCCCCGGTCACAAAATCAGATGCTGGCTCTTTAATGGTGAAAACAAAGGAGGACAAAAAGAATGACAGCAGTAGAACCCTTAATTACTGTATCTAATTTAAAAAAATATTTTCCAATTCGTGCTGGAGTGTTCTCTCGACAGGTGGGAAATATTAAAGCTGTTGATAATGTTGATTTTTTTATTGTTCCTGGAGAAACTTTTGGATTGGTAGGCGAATCAGGCTGTGGTAAATCAACAACGGGTAGAACTATTTTAAATCTAATTCCACCAACAACCGGAAAAGTTATTTTTAAAGGAAATGATATTTTTTCTCTGGACAAAAAAAAATTGCGCAACCTACGCAAAGAAATGCAAATTATTTTCCAGGACCCCTACGGCTCTTTAAATCCTCGTATGGCTGTTGGTGAAGCTATCGGGGAAGCTTTGGAAGAACACGGTATTGCCCGTGGTAAAGAAAAAAAAGAACGTGTGGAGAATATGCTAAAGATTTGCGGCTTGGCACCCTTTCACTATCGTCGCTATCCACATGAGTTCTCCGGCGGACAGCGACAGAGAGTTGGCATAGCTAGGGCCTTGATTCTAAATCCACAGTTTATTGTGGCTGATGAGCCTATCTCCGCACTGGATGTTTCTATTCAAGCCCAAATAATCAATCTGTTACAACAACTACAAGCAGACTTCGGTCTTACTTTTCTTTTTATTTCTCACGATTTAAGCGTAGTAAAACATATCTGTGATCGGGTTGCTGTCATGTACTTGGGTGAAATAGTCGAGATGGCCCACCGTGGCTCTCTCTATGGCAATCCTCTGCATCCTTACACTCAAGCGTTACTTTCGGCTGTCCCTGTAATGGACCCCACCCTGAAAAAGAAGCGTATCATTTTAAAAGGGGATGTTCCCAGTCCGGCCAATCCTCCTGACGGCTGCCGGTTTCACACTCGCTGCAGTTATGTAGAAAACATCTGCCGAGAAAGCGTGCCTAAATTAAAGGAAATTGACAACGGACATTTTGCAGCCTGTCATTTAATTACGCGTAAATTAACATCTGATGTTCAGCACAACAACGATAATTAGCTGGCGCAATACCGTTATTCGGTTTACAGTTTACAGTTGACAGTTGACGATTTACAGGGGTTGTTATCAGTTTACAGTTGACAGTGGTTACGAGGGTTACGGAGGTTACGGTTTTCCAATTTGTTATACAATAATTAACTGGTGACTGGTAACTGAATACAGGAAGTGGAGCAAATAAATTGCAAAAAGAAAGAAATAGCTTAGACTCAGATAAAGATAAAGATAAGCACCAACAACAGGAATTCACTAGGAAAGATATTTTAGCTATGATTATCGCTATGTACAAAGTTATTTTACCCCAGCTTTTTATAATCGGTCTGGCTTTTGTCGTTGTTATCTACTTAATGTTGAGGTTTTGGTTAAATTAATAGATGCTGATTTTTGTGATTTTTTATACGTAACCGTTCATGCCCATATTGTCATTTCGACCACCATAACACATTAGCGTGAGCGGATACATACTATAAAAACCTTAATCTTTTAGTCCCTTAGTCTCTTAGTCTCTTAATCTGAGTAGTCGCTATCAGTATGATGCCTACAAAAACCTCTCATCATCCCTTGTTGCAAAAAATAAAAAAGCCCAGCAGAGAGAAATATGTCGCCCACACTCATTTTGCTGCCGGCAGGGAAATAAAGGGGGATAACATCAGCCAAAAAAAGAAGCTTGCTTTCAGCAGTAGTTAGAGCATGTAATGCCTCGCCCTGTAAAAGAATTTCCTTTAGTTCAGGTCTTAACCCGACAGAGGAAACAGGCATAGTACCACCGTTGGCAGCAATAACTAAAAAGTTAAGCAATATCCCTACGCCCATAATAAGCATCCCCGGTGATTTCCTATTATAATAGATAAATAAAAATAAAAGCAGATAGCTGAAAAGATGCAGGTGAAAGATATAGGGAGTCAGATATCCGGCACGGGAAAAGTCAAAAGATAAGATGCTCTGTAGCAAAAAAGCGACTATAGCCAACGGTAAAAAAAACAGCGGCTGGTTGACTATATTTTTAAGACTCCCTCCTCGTAACCACCCCACTAGAGAACCTAAAACCAGTGCTTCCAAAAACAACTGTCTTCACATCCTTTAAATCAGGAATTTGTCTGTTCTGACCGCTGCCACCTGTTCCCTGGCAGCAGTTGTTTCATTTAAAGCTTTGTAAATATTTGCTCCACATTCGGCTCATTCTCAAAGGCGATGCTTAGTTTCTTAAACTGATACTTATATCCTTCGAAATCCTTGGTATGACTGTATTGTGCTTTTTATACTTTGTTCTAATCATCCTTTTTGAGAATGAGCCCCACATTCTTCTACTAATTTAACCGAGGGATAAATCTCTCTAAAAAGCTTTACTATGTTCCGATCAAACTGTTTACCCATACAACAATTCAGTTCTTCGAAAGCTTCTGCCTCCGTCAAAGCCCGGCGATAAGGTCGATCGCTGGTCATGGCATCAAAAGAATCAACCACTGTAATTATGCGAGCTATTTCCGGTATCTGCAGACCAGACAACCCATCCGGATAGCCAGTGCCATCAAAACGTTCATGGTGATGCCTGATAACTTCTTCTCCCCCTGCTAACATTTTTATATTTCTAACTATCTCTCCTCCAACTATAGGATGTCGTTTTATTTGAGCAAACTCTTCTTTAGTTAAAACCGCAGGTTTATTTAATATTTCCTCCCTGACACCGATTTTACCAGCATCATGCAAGAGAGCTAGATACCTGACTCTATCTAACATATTTTCCCCATAATTCAACTTTCTCGCAATAGCCACGGCATAATCTGCTACTCTTCCTGAATGACCTCTTGTATACGGGTCCTTGGCATCAATAGCCGCCACTAAACTTTCTACTGTATCTAAAAAACTCTGTCGTACATCCAGGTAGGATTTAAACGCATGCCGGGCCAACAAGAGAGGCACAAAGAAAAGAAGCAGCCCCCAAGCACCAACATGCAGGTAAATAAGAGTGATTAACAGCCCCAAGGGAGCCATGCAGAGAAAGTTAGGGACAGCCCACTTTACATTTGCCAGGAAAAAAGGATAGGGTTTTTCTCCCTGTGATAATGCTACTACTACTGTAACGAGCGATATATTGACAGCAAAATAGGTCAAAGCTGTTATTATTAAAACAGCTACAGTGTTTAAGCTTAATATCCCAGGGTCAGGACTACCTAATATATAATAGATCAAAACAGCTACGCCAGAAGAAAAAACAAACTGAGCAATGTTAAACATATATTTAATCCAACCACCCTTTTTACCGAAGGAAAACAGATAGCCAAACATAATAATCACTACTACTTCTGCTGGTTGGAACAGTAAAATAACAGCAACCCCCACTGGAAATCCTACTGCAACAGAAATCCATTGGGGCATAGGTACGGGCATGGATTCAGCGACAGCAGCCAAAAATACAAACAACAAAAAAGGAAGCAGTGCAAACTGCCCCAACTCCCATAAAGAGACTAAATATAAGAATAGTCCTGAGGCTACAGCAAATAGTACCGCAACATATACTTTTACTTGGTATGGCAAATCTGTCATCTAAAACAATCCTTACCTTTACATAAATTTAATTCGAAACCGACAGGAGTCCCAGTTGTTTTTATTATTGCCACCTAAAATGAGCACCACCAGCCAGTACCAAAGTAACCAAAGCCATAAGAATAGCTATCAGTTTCGCCTTCACAGAATTTACCCCCTTCACGGTTTATTCGACAGCACCGCTATGTTTGTCGTTTACCGCTCCGCTCAGGGTTTCCTCTCCTCTCGACGTTAAAAAAGTTATTAGCTGGTAAATTTATTTCTGCCGGTTTCAAAACTTTATTCTTTTTTCAGTAAAATAAGACGGCGGTTGAGAGCATCTAGGACAGCCTTAGCAGCAGATTCACGGTCATCTCCCACCACCAATGCAGAGCCCAGTAAAGTTTCTTCGCCGGCAGGAGTCAGGAGCAAAACTCCTGCTAAGATAATTTCTTTGCCAGCAAAAGGGATCTTCTGCACATCTTCCACCATCAGGCGCATTGTACCTCCTAAAAATTTTTCTACTGCTGCTAAAACAGCTACAGCTATCAGCAGCAAACGATTTTTCATCATATTAGGACCGGAAGCAGTCCCGATAAAACTATCCTTGCCAAAATTAACAGTAGCTCGGGCTTCAGACTCAATACCCTTGATTACAAGCTCTATTTCTTCCAGACGAGGTCTGTACCCCGGCAGCAGCAGTTCTTCCTCCCCTTGAAGTTGGGCTACACTGATTTTTTTGTGATCTACCTCTATCCCCAGTTGGGCTAAGAGAGCTGATTCTATATCTCTTACCACCTGTTTCGGTCCCCGCGTACTATCAGCCAGAATATGAATCTCTGAAACATCTCCTGCGTTCCCCTTCACAACCCGGGCAGAAACAACACCTTTTACCTGTTTTAGAAGATCTTCACATTCCTTTATCGTATTTTGCTCCGTCACTGGTTCACTTCCTTCTGCATCTTGCGAAAAATACCCCAACCCTTTCTTTCTTAACACTCAACCCTATATTTCGTATTTCGCTACAAAAAGTAAAACTCCTTTTAATTTTCTGCCTTTATTTTTGAAAAATTTAGCGTCTTAAAGAGTTACTCTACTGAAGGCACTGGTTCAATACGAATTTCCTTCTTAAACCAAGCCCCCCGGCGATAATAATAAATGAGCATCCCCAGCTCGGCAATAATAGAGGCATTGATAGCCCACCAAACACCACCAACCCCAAGATCTAAAACTAAAGCAAGAAGAAGAGCACAAGGAAGCTTAATCATCCAGTTACCCACTATAGCACTAAGCATCGGCGGCATCGTGTCTCCCGAACCTTTGAATATACCTCCCAAGGCAAAGAGAGGACCGCCGACAAGAAGTCCTATGGAAACTATTCTCAGATAAGACACTCCTACAGTCGTAACCGCAGCATCCGCTCCAAAAAGCCTCATGATAAAAAACGCAAATATATAATACAGAATGGCAATAACAGCCTGGACCAGCAATCCAAGAAAAATAGCTTTTCGAGCTACTTCTTTAGCTAAATCTTCCTTTTCGGCACCCAAACTCTGACCTATTACCGTAGAAGTAGCTACCATCAGCCCTACCAAGAAAATAAAAGTAAAACCCAGCATATTCTGTCCTATGCCGAAAGCAGCCATTGCCTCCTCTCCAAAAAGAGCTACTATCCACATCATAATCAGGCCTGTGATAGGACGAGTAGCAGCCTGCAAAGCGGCAGGTACTCCGATTTGTAGGATTTTGGTAAAAAAGGCTTTTTGGATAGAGAAACGAAAAAACCCACTTATTTTCAAACCACTTTTGGAGACTTTCCCGGTACAGATAACATAAAAAAACAAGAAGAAGCTTACTATCTGAGAAATAAAAGTTGCTAAACCGGCTCCAAATACTCCCATAGCAGAAAAACCAAACCAACCAAAAACAAAAACAGGCGTCAAACACATATTGATAAGATTCACGAAAAAAAGAATGAGCATCGGGGTACGAGTATCTCCAACACCCTGCAAAGCAGAACTGAAAGCCATACCAGTATAGATAAAAATAAAGCCAACTCCCGTTATTTGCAGATAAGCTGTAGCCTGCCTATGTAAATCTTCTTCCACCCGGAAAAGACCAATTAGAGAATAACCAAAAAAAAGTATGAACCCAACCAGAAACAGTGCAATAACTAAAGCCAACCAAAAAGAGTGACGCACCACCTGCAATACTTCTTTCATTTCTCCTGCGCCTTGATAACGAGCCACCAAAGCCACTGTTCCGATGGCAATAATATCGGCCAAACCAATAAACAACCAGTACAAATTAGCAGCCAGAGCAAGTGAAGCTAAGGCGGTCGTTCCTAATCTTCCCACCCAGAACATATCAACCAGTCCCAGTACTACGTTAAGAACCATGCTTATCATTACCGGCCAAGCCAAGCGCCAGAGGTCACTATATATATTTTCTTTTCTCAGAGTTAGTAAAGACTGTTGCAAATTAAAATATTCCTTTCCACCTCATATACATAGATAAGTCCTATAGTTTACAGTTTCGCCATTGCTTCTTTTATTTCCTGCTAAGTTTTCTAATTAATAAATTTAGTTCCGAGAGTTCCTTGTATACGTCGCCATATTTACGAATGCGTGTATTAAGATAAAAATTTTGTAACTGGTATGATCAAAAAAGACCTTGGTTGTGGATAACTATTAATG
>CAZIRG010000009.1:0-16851 GCA_964541505.1 uncultured Syntrophomonadaceae bacterium
GTTAGTAGTATTATAGTTTAGGATTGCTTTTTTGTCAAATTATCCTGGGAATAGCAAGGCGACCGCATATGAAAAAGTTTAATTTATTACTCTGCTCTGTGCCAAGCACACAGACAGGTATTTGCACCTATCTAAGCTGCGGTCGCTAGTGAATAAGTGGGTAAGTCAGCCTACGGCTGTAAGTGAGTAAGTAAGGACGAAGCACGACGGGGTAATTAGTCACACTTATCTACTTACTGAACCACTTACTCACTTACCTACTTATTCACTTACTCACTTATAAATAAATAAGGCTTAAGTGGTTACCTCAAAATTATAAAAATTGAAAGAAAATCCGTATGCGGTTGCCCTGCATACCGGAGAAAAAAGATGGCTTAACTTTTATTTATATGCTATAATATCACTGTATTTTCCTTCGGGGTAGGTGAGAGTTTTTTCTGCTCAACTCCTAACCGGCGGTGATGTCTTCTGACAAGCCCGCGAACCTATTAGGTTGATTCGGTGTGATTCCGAAGCCGACAGTATAGTCTGGATGGAAGAAGGAAGCGTGTTATTATTTATAACCAACGAACCCCGAAGAAAAATTCGGGGTATTTTTTATGAATTTTTACGAAATAGAAGAGGAGGAAATTTATGTCGTCGGGGGAAAAATATATGTGGTTGGCTTTAGACCTAGCCAAGAAGGCTGTGGGCAAAACAAGTCCTAATCCTCTGGTAGGAGCTGTGGTGGTTAAAGAAGGAGAAGTCGTAGGGGTGGGCTATCACCAGAAGGCTGGCGAGCCACATGCGGAAGTGTATGCCCTAGAAGAAGCTGGGGAAAAAGCGAGAGGAGCAACTCTCTATGTTAACCTAGAGCCTTGTTCCTATCATGGGAAAACACCGCCCTGCGTGGACAAAATTGTGAATATGCAGATAAGAAAAGTGGTTGCTGCACATGAGGATCCCAATCCGAGAGTTGCTGGTAAGGGATTTGCGGCTTTACACGAGAAAGGGATTAAGGTCAAAGTAGGAGTTCTGGAAAAGGAAGCTAGGAAAATTAACGAAGCTTTTATCAAATATATGAGTACTGGTTTGCCTTTTGTAACCTTAAAAATAGCTGCAACTCTGGATGGTAAAACTGCTACTAGGAAAGGGGCTTCTCGCTGGATTACAGGAGAAAAATCTAGGGAGTTGGTGCATCGCCTGAGAAACCAGGTTGATGCGATTCTTACAGGTTCAGGCAGTATTTTAAAGGATGATCCACGTCTAACCACCCGTCTTTTGGAGGGAGGACGTGATGCCTGTCGTGTTGTAGTGGATAGCCAGGCCAGGATACCGTTGGAAGCCAAAATTCTTAATCTAAACTCCTCTTCCTCTACCATTATAGCGGTTACAGAAGAGGCTCCTGCCGATAGAGTTGAGTTATTACGAGCAAAAAAGAACATTGAGGTCGTGGTGCTACCTACTAGGGCAGATCGGGTTGATTTGCGAGCTTTGATGCAAGAGCTAGGAAGAAGAGAGATTATAAGTCTTCTGGTGGAAGGCGGGGGTATTTTAAATTATGCTCTCTTGCAAGAAGGTCTGGTTGATAAAATTTATTACTTTATAGCTCCTATTATTTTTGGTGGTCAAGAAGCTCCTACCTCATTTGAAGGAGAAGGGATAGACCTGGTAAACGAAGCCTGGAATATTGAGGATATAGAGATAAAGAGGTATAAGGAAGATCTTCTTTTAGTAGGGTATGTTGATTATCGGTTAACGGTTCACAAGAGTGAGAAGCAAGGGGGAAGGAAGGTGTAATTTTGTTTACCGGATTGATAGAAGAGTTGGGAATGGTAGTTAATATAATGAACCGAGGGAAAGAAGCTAGCGGTTTGAAAATAAAGGCTGCTGTTGTTTTAGAAAATATAGCTGTTGGAGATAGCATAGCTGTAAATGGTATTTGCTTGACAGTTGCTTCTCTAGAAAACTCTACTTTTGTTGCTGATGTGATGCCGGAAACTTTGCGCAAAACTAATTTAGAAAAATTAAGAGTGGGTGAAAAAGTAAATCTAGAGCGTGCCTTGCCAGCAACAGGGCGTTTTGGTGGTCATATTGTTACTGGTCATATTGACGGTGTTGGGAGAATAGGGCAGCGGCTGCGAGAAGGTAATGCAGTTGTTTTCAAGATCATAACTGCGCCAGAAATTTTAAAGCTTACTATTGAAAAAGGTTCTATGGCTGTAGATGGTATTAGTTTGACGGTAGCTCGAGTAGAGAAAGATGGTTTCATCGTTTCTCTGATACCACATACTGTTTCTATGACTACGCTTGGGTTTAAAAAGGCAGGAGATATGGTTAATCTAGAAGGGGATATTATCGGGAAGTATGTAGAGAAAATTGTGAAGGGAAGTCTTTATTCTACTGTTACTTTTGATACTTTACGGGAAAACGGTTTTTTATAAAAATAGGGAGGAAAAATAATTGAAGTTTAGTACTATTACAGAAGCTCTCTTAGATTTAAAAATGGGTAAAATGATCATCGTAGTAGATGATGAGGATAGAGAAAATGAGGGAGACTTGATCATGGCTGCCGAAAAAATTACCCCGGAAGCTATTACTTTTATGGCTCGTTTTGGGTGTGGTCTTATTTGTGTTCCTCTGACTGCAAAGAGGGTAGAGGAGTTGGATATTCCTCTGATGGTGGCAGATAATACAGAAAGTCAACAGACAGCCTTTACGGTTTCTGTTGATGCCAAGGAAAATATTACTACCGGGATTTCAGCTCAGGAAAGGGCTGAAACAGTTAAAAAGTTGATTAATCCGCACACTCTGCCGGAAGACCTAGCTCGTCCTGGGCATATTTTCCCCTTGCGCGCAAAGAAAGGTGGGGTTTTAAGACGTGCGGGTCATACGGAAGCAGCAGTTGATCTGGCTAAACTGGCAGGGCTTTACCCAGCCGGAGTAATTTGTGAAATCATGAACGAAGACGGTACCATGGCACGTGTCCCGGCGTTGCTGGATTTTGCCGCAGAGCATGGTCTGAAAATCATTACTATTGCTGCTTTGATAAAATATCGCTTGCAAAAGGAAAAGCTAGTTTGGCAGGGTGCACGGGCTTCTCTTCCTACCAAGTATGGTAGTTTCCAGGTTATCGCCTATGAAAATTCTGTAGATGATCATACTCATATTGCCCTGGTAAAGGGTGATATTAGAGCAGATGAGGAGATTCTGGTACGGGTGCATTCTGAATGTTTTACAGGAGATGTTTTGAGTTCTTTGCGCTGTGATTGTGGTAGCCAATTAGCTCAGTCCATGCAGATGATCGAAAAAGAAGGTAAAGGAATTGTTCTGTATATGCGACAAGAGGGACGTGGCATAGGGTTAATCAACAAAATAAGAGCTTATGCCTTGCAGGATGAGGGCAAAGATACAGTGGAAGCCAATGAAGCACTAGGGTTTGATGCTGACCTGAGGGATTACGGGGTGGGAGCACAGATACTGGTAGATTTAGGTGTTAAAAAAATGCGACTGCTCACCAATAATCCCAAAAAAATAAAAGGCTTAGAAGGGTATGGACTGACGGTTATGGAAAGAATCCCTATTGAGATTTCTCCTGGTCTTTACAATCACAAGTATCTAAACACCAAAAAGGAAAAAATGGGACATTACCTCTAATGTAATTACTTAACTAAGCTGCTGCAGCAATATTTTGATTCTATAGGAATTTTTTAAAAAATTGGAAGGAGATATAATAGTGAAAACTTATGAAGGAAAACTTATTGCTCGTGATTACAGATTTGGTTTGGTGGTTAGCCGATTTAATGAATTTCTTTCGCAAAAGCTTTTGTCCGGTGCATTAGATGCTTTGAAACGCCATGAAGCAGTTGATGAAAATATTGCTATAAGCTGGGTTCCTGGTGCTTTTGAAATGCCGTTGATTGCTCAAAAAATGGCAGAGTCTGCTAAGTATGATGCCGTTATTTGCCTGGGAGTAATAATTCGAGGGGCGACTCCTCATTTTGAGTATATTTCCGGCGAAGTGACCAAAGGAGTAGCCAGGGTGGGATTGAATAGTGGGGTGCCGACAATATTCGGCATTATTACCAGCGATACCATCGAACAGGCTATAGAGCGCTCTGGCACCAAGTCAGGTAACAAGGGTTGGGATGCGGCCGTTAGTGCGATTGAAATGGCTGATTTGGTGCGGCGGTTATCAGTTGACTGTTAATAGTATTATGACAGAGCAGGAGGAACTCTTATTTTTTTACTTTTAGGGATAAAGAGTAACTTATTTCTCAAAAGAAACAGGTGATAGGTGATTATGTCGGAAGATAATAGGATGATTTTACTTGACGCCAACAGTTTGATATACAGGGCTTTTTATGCTTTGCCACTGTTGAAGAATTCCCGAGGTCAATATACTAATGCTGTTTATGGTTTTATGAACATGTTATTTAACCTACTGGAAAAAGAAGAACCAGCTTACTTGTTGGCTGCTTTTGATTTACCTGCGCCTACTTTTCGTCACCAGGTTTATCCCGATTACAAGGCTCACAGGCAAAAAACACCGGATGAACTAGGAGAACAGATTCTGCTGATCAAAGAAATCTTAGCAGCGATGCAGATAAAGGTTATAGAGAAGGCAGGGTTTGAGGCGGATGATATTATTGGCACCTGCTGTCGGCAAGCTACCGCTGCGGGAATAGACTCTTTAATTGTTACCGGTGATGCCGATGCCTTACAGCTGATTTCCGAAAAAGTAAAAGTAGCCTTAACCAAGAAAGGTATTACTAATATAGATATTTTTGACTCTGCAAGGGTAAAAGAAAAATATGGACTTTTGCCAGAGCAAATAATAGATTTTAAAGCTTTAAAAGGTGATAGCTCGGATAATATCCCGGGGGTTCCCGGTATAGGTGACAAAACAGCGACCAAGCTTTTGCAAAAATTTGTTACGCTGGATGAAGTGCTGGAAAATACAGCGGCACTTCCAGGCAAGAAAGTGCCAGAAAATCTGAGGTTGTACCGGGAACAGGCTTTGTTAAGCAGAGAACTGGCTACTATCTGCTGTCATGTACCTCTTGATCTTCATCTCTCTGATTATAAAAGAAAAACTTACGATATCAGCAGGCTGAAGGAAATCTTTACTGATTTGGAATTTAAAAGGTTACTTGGTAAGATAACTTCTAAACTGCGTACCCCCTCACCAACCCTCCCCAAAAAGGAGAGTGGGCTGATTCCCCTCCCACTGGAAGGGGCGGAGATTTGTGAAGAGAATCTGTTGTTAGTAGCTAAAAAAGTGGCAACAGGAAAAGAAATCTATCTATTTTTTACTTCTATAAATGGCAAAGAATTATTCAAAAGGAAAGATGTCCCAGATATTTTAGCGTTAGGAATAGGAGAAGATAATTATTACATTAATCTAGCTGAGAATGCTGCTACTGTGGAGAAATTATTTTCTATTCTGCAAGGTGCTCTGGAAAACTTGGCAATAAAAAAAATCACTTCTCAAGGCAAATTTCTTTGTCATTACCTGTTAGAAGAAAAAGGTCTTGTTTTGCCGGCTAATATATCTTTTTTGACTTTCGATGTGATTATAGCTGCTTACCTTTTAAAGCCTGATCGAAAAGACTTTTCCTTAACTACTTTGGCTAAGGATTTTTTAATTATTTCCGGAACAGCGTCAGAGGCGGACATCCCCTGCTCACCTATTTTTTCCTTACATTTATTGAGAAAGTTATACCATCTTTTAGATGAAAAGATTTCTGCTCTAACCATGGAAGAGCTTATGTTTAACTTGGAACTTCCACTCATACCAGTGCTGGCCGCCATGGAAAGGCAGGGGGTTGCTGTTGATGGCAAGATACTTAAAAATATGGGAGAAAAAGCAAAAGAGCAGGAAAAGCTCTTGCGTTCAGAGATATATACGCTTGCCGGAGAAGAATTCAATATCAACTCTCCCAAGCAGCTGAGGGTTATACTGTTTGAAAAACTCAAACTACCGGTGATTAAGAAAACCAAAACAGGAGCTTCTACGGATGCTTCTGTGCTGGAAGAGCTAGCTTCGCAGCATGATATTGTGGCTAAAATCTTGCAGCACCGGCAACTATTCAAACTACGTACAACGTATTTAGAAGGTCTCTCTCCCCTTATTGATCCTTTGACAGGTAAAATTCATACAACTTTTAACCAGACAGTAACAGCAACAGGAAGACTTAGCAGCACGGAGCCTAATTTGCAGAATATCCCGATAAGGCAAAAAGAAGGGCGCTTGATTCGCAAGGCGTTTATCCCTGGGAAGAAAGAGTGGTTATTGCTGGCAGCAGACTATTCACAAATAGAATTACGGTTGGTGGCTCACTTATCAGAGGATGAGGGACTAAGGCAAGCTTTCCGTGCAGGGCAGGATATTCATCAACACACGGCTGCGGAAGTTTTTCATGTACCTCTGGATAAAGTAACTGAAACCATGCGCAGCCGGGCTAAAGCCATTAATTTTGGTATAATTTATGGCATGAGCGATTATGGGCTGGCACAAAATTTGGGCATAACACGCCAGGAAGCGGCAGAATTTATAGAAAAATATTTCCAGCGTTATCCAGGTGTAAAAAACTACCTGTATAGTACAATAGAAAAAGCGAAAGAAAACGGTTTTGTTACTACGATGCTGAACAGGCGGCGTTACTTACCGGAGATTAACCACACTAATTCTAATTTGAGAAATTTTGCGAAACGTATGGCTATAAATATGCCTGTGCAAGGGACAGCAGCAGATTTGATTAAAAAAGCGATGATTCAAGTGGCGGCACTTTTAAAAAAAGAAAACCTAAAAGCAAAGATGCTTCTGCAGGTGCATGATGAGCTGGTTTTTGAAGTTCCTCACTCCGAGCTTGACAGAACAGCCTCTCTGGTAAAAGATACTATGGAGAATGTTATTGCCTTAAAGGTACCGTTAATAGTAGATATGAAGTATGGTTATGATTGGTTGAATATGGAAATATGGCGTTAATTGACGATTAACAGGTAACGAGGATAAATAGAAATTAAATTCTCATTTCTCACATCCAGTATTATAGGCAGGTGATAAATTTGCCGGAGTTACCAGAAGTAGAAACGATTCGTTGTGATCTGGAGAAGAGTGTGCGGGGTAAAATTTTTAAGGACGTGCAACTACTTTATAGTGGTTTTGTTAAATACCCCAATCCGAATCTTTTCATTTCTCGCCTTAGTGGAGAAAAAATCATCGGAACAGGTCGCCGGGGTAAGTACCTTTTTTTGCATCTTTCTAATAATCTGAAACTGATTATTCATTTTAGGATGACTGGCAGAATAATTTAAAAGCAAAGGAATTTTAAAGTTATGATTATGGTTGGTCTGACCGGAGGTATTGCCTCTGGCAAGAGTACTGTAGCTGCTATGTTTAGAAAGCTGGGCTGGCATTTGATTGATGCGGACAGCATAGCGCGAGAAGTTGTTAAGATTGGAACTCCGGGATTAAAACTTCTTTGTCAGCAATTTGGTGACAAAATAATTGCTGCTAATGGGGAATTGGATCGTTTGTCCCTAGCAAAAATTATATTTGCTGACAAGACTGCTCGTGCCAAGCTGAACGATTTGCTTCATCCTCTTATTTTAGATAAAATAAAAGAAGAGATTGAAAAATATCGTCGGGAAGTTCCTCCTCGGGAAGCAGTTATATTAGATGCCCCTCTTTTGATGGAAACAGGTCTAGATGCTGCTATGGATTATAACATTGTAGTCTATCTGGATGAAGAAACACAATTACAAAGACTTATTCAAAGGGACAACCTTTCTGTGGAGGAAGCTACACAGAGAATAAAATCTCAAATGAATTTAGCAGACAAACTGAAGAAAGCCAGTTTTATTATTAACAATAAAGGTGCTCTCGCAGATACAGCTTTACAGGTAAAAGAAATCTCCGCTCATATTTTAGCTAACAAAATGTCGAAGGATGGTTAGTGAGTGAAACTTAGAAATGAAGTGTTTTTTGCTATAGTAATACTATTTCTAGTACTTGTTTTTTTATTACCCACCTTGTGGCGTGTTATTTATCCTTTACATTACCAAAAAGAGATTTTTGAAAGTGCATCTCAATTTAAAATAGATCCTTATCTTATAGCTGCTGTAATTAGGGTTGAAAGCAAGTTTGATTCTGCTGCTCTCTCTCCTAGAGGAGCAAAAGGCTTGATGCAGATTATGCCGGAAACAGGTTTATGGATAGCTGAACAAACGAACATAGAAAACTTTACAACAGAAGCTCTTTTTAATCCAGCTGTTAATATTCAGATGGGAACATGGTATTTATCTGGCTTGTTTGAAGAATTTAACGGTAATTTACCTCAAATCTTGGCTGCCTATAATGCTGGCAGGGGAAGAGTGAATGAATGGTTAAGCGATGAGGTATGGGACGGTACTTTTGAAAATCGTGCTTCGATACCTTATGGTGAGACAAGAGTTTTTGTACGGAAAGTATTGCAGACATATGAAAGATACAGGGAACTTTATATTAGTGATTAAGTGATTACGATTACATTGTACTAGTAGATAAGCAGAGCGGTCTAGGTATTTTTTAAAGAAAATATTTGGGAGGGAAATGATGAAATGATGACGAAAAGAATTCTGCCAATGTTACTACTGTTTCTTGTTTTGCTTCCTGTGTCATCAGCAACATATTCTACGGAGCCATCTGCGCCTGTCGATGATTTTAACGATCAGACTGATTATACAATGGAAATAGTTCGTGGTCTGGTTGTAGAAGTGGAAGAGATAGAGATTCCGCCGGAAAAAACTTTTGTTTTAAGAGAACAAAAAGCTCGTGTAGAAATTTTATCCGGAGATTTGAGAGGTAAGATAGTTGAGGTTGAGAATACCTTATTGGGTCACCCTCTTTATGATATTGAACTTGTAATCGGGCAGCAGCTTTATTTTCTGGCAGAATTTTCTGGGGGAGAATTTATAACCTTAAATATCAGCGATCATATTCGGGATAGGCATATATACTGGCTAGCAGCTTTGGTTGTTTTTTTTATGTTGACTATAGGAAGAGTACAGGGTTTAAAAACTATTTTAACTCTTGTATTGACGGTGGTTTTAATATTTAAAATTTTTATACCTTTGCTTGCTAGGGGTGGAGATCCTATTTTATTGTCTATCCCCCTAGCAATTTGTGTTACTGTTTTTACCCTAGGTGTGATAGGAGGTATTAACAGCAAAAGCTTTGCCGCCATTCTGGGCACGATGGGTGGAACTCTTATGGCTGGATTTTTGGCTTTTTTTGTAGGTGAAATGGCAAAGTTAACAGGATTCAGCAGTGAAGAGGCTATCATGTTGCAGTATGCTGAAGAGGAACTAATCAATATTCGAGGTATTCTTTTTGCCGGTATTCTTATCGGTTCTTTGGGTGCTATTATGGATGTAGCCATGTCTATTTCTTCTGCCTGCATGGAGATGACAAACATAAACGGCTCTATTACTCGCACACGCTTATTTCAAGCAGGTATGAATGTAGGCAGGGACATTATGGGAACCATGTCTAATACTTTGATTTTAGCTTATACAGGCAGTACTATACCTTTGATACTTTTGTTCTATATTTATGAAACTCCTATGCTCAGGATAATTAACATGGATCTCATTGCTACTGAAATCGTAAGAGCACTGGCAGGGACAACAGGTCTTTTAATAACTATTCCATTGACAGCTTTGCTAGCAGGGTTTTTTATGGGAGAAACGAAGTAAGAGTTAAAGGCTTGTAGAGAAAGTGATCAATTGTATAAAAAGAGGGAACACCTAAAAATGAAAACAAGAAGAAATATCATTTTAACTGGTTTTATGGGGACAGGCAAGACAAGAGTAGGGCGTATATTAGCGGCAAGATTAAATTACTCCTTTGTTGATATTGATTTTTTGGTAGAAAAAAAAGAGAAGCAAAAAATTTCTAAGATCTTTGAGGAAAAAGGAGAAGCATATTTCCGGCGACTGGAAACTGTAGCTATAGGGGAAGCTTTGCAGGGAGAAAAAAAGGTTGTGGCCACAGGAGGAGGCTCTTTATTGCTGGAAGAAAACCGTTTTTTGTTACAGGAAGGCGGTGTGGTAATCTGCCTCTCAGCTTTGCCGATAGAGATATTTAACCGTGTTAGTCGTAGGAAAAACAGGCCTCTGTTGAAAAGCAAAGATGTCTTAGCGGAAATAAAAAAACTTTTATTAGCACGACAAAAGTATTATGATACAGTGCCGTATCAGATTTCTACAACCGGAAAAACTCCGCAGGAAGTGGTTGCAGAAATCGAACAGCTTTTAAAGAAAAATAACTATATTTAGACAGTGAGCATTGATACACATATAAAATCCAGCGAACGTGGTGTTGCTGTAACAGCAAGGCTCAAGTAGTTACAATTATTTTTTGTAGTGAGCTTAAATTTATGATATACTGAAAAACGAGGTGCAAGTAATGACAACAAAAGTACTTGTTATTCACGGTCCTAATTTAAACCTTCTTGGTCGGAGAGAACCACAGGTTTATGGTTCTACTACATTGGAAGAAATTAATTTGCAACTCCTGTGTGAAGCCGAGAAAGCTGGGGTAGAGTTGGAGACTTTTCAGTCAAACCATGAGGGTGCCATTGTTGATTGTATTCAGCGAGCTTTTAGAAGAATAGATCTTATTATTATTAATGCGGCTGCTTTTACTCATTATAGCTACGCCATCAGGGATGCGGTGGCAGCTGTTCACATTCCGACTATTGAAGTACATATTTCCAATATTTACCAGCGAGAAGACTTTCGTCATCATTCTGTGCTTGCTCCTGTTGTTTCAGGGCAGGTAACAGGCCTAGGAGTTATCGGGTACGTGCTGGCATTACAGGGAGGACTGAATTTGTTGGTCCGGAAGAAGGAGTGATATGGCTCAGTGAGATTAAAAAAACTAAAGGAAAAACTGCCATCTTTGGAACTTGATGCTATCCTGGTAACAGAGAAGGTCAGCTATTGTTACTTGACAGGTTTTACCGGTACCAGGGCTTATCTACTGGTTACTGCCGATGAGGTTATTCTATTTACTGACTTTCGATATGTTAAGCAGGCCAGGGAGCAGGTTCCAACTGTAGTTACCGTGGTGGAAATCAGTTTTAGCTGGGCAGAAGATAT
This sequence comes from uncultured Syntrophomonadaceae bacterium, assembly GCA_964541505.1. Taxonomy (GTDB): domain Bacteria; phylum Bacillota; class Dethiobacteria; order PWVN01; family PWVN01; genus CAZLTH01. The sequence goes on from CAZIRG010000009.1 coordinate 11,128, forward strand.
ACTGCTAGTTCTCAAAGAAAAAAACATAATTCAACTAGGGTTGGAGAAAGAATATATTTCTTATCACCTTTATTCTTTGTTCAAAGATAAGTGGCCAGAGATAGAGTTAAATCCTGTGGAGAAAAGTGTGACCAATCTCAGGTTGGTAAAAGAAGAAGAAGAGATTAAGGCAATTATTCGCTCGGTTGAGTTGTCAGATAAGGCTTTCAAGTATATATTGCCAGAGTTGCGACCAGGCAGAGTGGAAAGAGATATTGCTCTAGAACTGGAATATTTTTTGCGCCGGGAAGGGGCAGAGAGTATTTCTTTTGATTTTATTGTGGCTTCGGGAAAGAGGGGAGCAATGCCGCATGGTGTGGCTTCTACTAAAAAGTTGCAAGCCGGAGATTTGATTACTTTAGATTTTGGTTGTGTTTTAGATGGCTATTGTTCAGATATTACCAGAACAGTAGCATTAGGAGAAGTTTCTGATTGCCAGAAAAAGGTTTATGATCTGGTTCTAGAGGCACAACTCTTAGGATTGACTGCTGTTGGACCTGGTAAAAGTGGAAAAGAAGTTGATGCTGTGGTGAGGGATTATTTTTCTTCCAGAGATTTGGGAAAATATTTTGGACATGGTTTGGGGCATGGTGTAGGTATGGAAGTGCATGAATCTCCTCGACTGTCTCCTGATTCTGAGGAAGAATTAAAGCCTGGTATGGTAGTTACGGTCGAACCCGGGCTTTATATAGAAGGTTTTGGCGGTGTTAGAATTGAAGATATGATCTTGGTTACTGTTAAGGGCTGTCGGGTTTTAACTAAAAGTAGCAAAGAATTGATTATTTGTTGAGTAAACGAAAGGGGGATTGTTTTTGATTTCTACGAGTGACTTTCATACTGGTATCACCATTGAATTAGAGGGAGAACTTTACACGGTGGTAGATTTTCAACATGTAAAACCAGGAAAAGGTGCTGCTTTTGTGCGCACTAAACTAAAAAAACTGCGTGGTGGCTCTGTGGTTGAAAAAACTTTTCGAGCCGGGGAAAAGGTGCTCAAGGCACATCTGGAAAAAAAGAAAGTGCAGTATCTGTATAATAGCGGCGATGAATACTACTTTATGGATACAAAAACTTATGAGCAAATGGCTTTGAATGCCAAAGAAATGGGAGAAACGATCAAATATTTGAAAGAAAACATGGAAATAGACGTAGTTCAGTATCGCGAAAAAATAATCGGTGTAGAAATGCCTCTATTTGTGGAACTGACAGTGATCGAAACAGATCCGGGTATAAAAGGGAATACAGCGTCAGGTGGCTCCAAACCTGCCCGGTTAGAAACAGGTTTACTGGTGCAGGTACCCTTTTTTATTAACGAAGGAGATGAAGTCAGAGTTGATACCCGAACAGGTGAGTATATGGAAAGAGTCTAAAAGGGAATACTATTTTTATATAAGGATGAGGAGGTATTATTAAATGACAGAATTAAAATCTCAAATTGCGTATTTAAGTGGTTTAGCGAGCGGACTAGATGTCAACGAGGAGACAAAAGAGGGCAAACTGCTCCTCAAAATAGTTGAAGTTATGGAGTGTATTTCTGAGGCGGTGGAAAAACTAGAGGATAGTTATAATGAGGTTATGGAGTATGCTGAAGCCATCGATCACGATTTGACCGATTTAGAAAAGGATTACTATGAAGATGCAGATGAAGATGATGATTTTTACCAAGATGATTACGATTTTGAGGATGTTGAGGATGTTGATGATGAGGAGGACATGGATGAGGATGAAGATGATGATTTTTACCAAGATGATTACGATTCTGAGGATGTTGAGGATGTTGATGATGAGGAGGACATGGATGAGGATGAAGATTACTTTACGGTAGAATGCCCGGATTGTAAAGAAATAGTTTATCTTGATGAAGATCTTTTGGAAGACGGAGATACTTTGGAAATTCTTTGCCCTCAATGCGAGAGGGTTGTTTTTGTTAATGAGGAAAAGGATAAAAAGAGCTAGAGAACAATTATATTGCCAAAGGTAATTAATTTGCATTAGGATGAAAGCTCTCTCGGTTTTTAAGAAAACCGAGAGAGCTTTTTTTATTTTATACATAATCTGGACTGGCTTTAAATATCTATTAGGTACGGAGGGATACTGATGAAAAAACTAATACCATTTATAAAAGATATTTTACCTTTGCTTCCTTTACACCTACGAAAAATAATAACTGCAGAACCATTTTCAGTGCAAAAAGAAATCGAAGAAATTCGCTTAGTGGTAGGAAGACCGATTTATTTATCTTGTCAGGGAAGAGAAGTGATTCCCGGTTCTTGGAGTGGCAGCGAAGTTTATCTAGTAGATAGAGAAGATATTAGAAAAATCCTGCAAATTGTTAGCAAATTTTCCCTGTATGCCTTTGAGGAGGAGATAAGGCAAGGTTATATCACGGTCCCGGGAGGTCATCGTCTTGGTTTAGCTGGAAAGACTGTTGTAGATAAGGATAAAGTGAGATATCTGCGTTCTATTTCATCTTTAAATATCAGGATAGCCCGGCAGGTTTTGGGGTCAGCTTCTGTTTTATTACCGTATTTAGTTGACAGTAAGACACAAAAAATATTTCACACATTGGTTATATCGCCACCTAAAAGCGGCAAAACAACACTCCTGCGAGATTTGGCTCGCTTAATCAGTGGGGGAAATTCCTTTGTTTTTCCGCGAAGAGTGGGTATCATTGACGAACGTTCAGAGCTGGCAGGTAGTTTTCAGGGTATTCCCCAGCTGGATGTTGGTCCTAGAACAGATGTTTTAGATGCATGTCCTAAAGCTGTTGGCATGATGATGTTTATTTGCAGCATGTCTCCTGCCGTTTTGATTACTGATGAAATAGGGCGGGAAGAAGATGTTTTTGCACTGCGAGAAGTCCTTAATGCTGGTATAGTAGTTATTACTTCGGCTCACGCTAGGAACTATACCGAATTATGCAAGAGAGCTATTATGGTGCGCATTTTGGAGGAAAAAATTTTTGAGAGAATAGTTATTTTAGGAAACAGCTGCGGAGTCGGTACGGTAGAAAGTTTGCTGGATGAAAATGGTAAAGAGTTGTGGCAAGAAAGGGGAACTACGCATGTTTCTTAAAATTACCGGAGCGGTTATAGCTGTGGTAGCTTTTTCAGCTATTGGGTACAGTTTTAGTCAGCGATTTATTAACCGATACCGAGAATTACTTACTTTTCGTATGGGATTGGAAATTTTAACTAGTGAAATCAGATATTTAAAAACACCCTTACCTGAGGCTTTCAGTAAAATAGCCCGGAGATTGGATGGACCGGTGGCTGTATTTTTTGCAGCAGCTGCAGGCAAGTTGGCGGAAGGTGAGGGATTGCCGCGTGAAATATGGGCAAAAATATTAAATGAAAATATGTTTAGGTCAGCTCTTTTTAAAACGGATTTTTCTTTGTTAACTCAACTGGGAGTTGCTCTGGAGGGGGATTCTGACTGCTCAGGTCAACTCAGGCAGATAAAACTGGTAGAAAAAGAGGTGAATAGTGTTATTTTGGAAGCAGCTGCAGAAAAAAATAAGAATGTACGACTCTGGCGTTACTTGGGGTTGCTAGGTGGCATGGGAGTTGTAATCCTGTTTTTTTAAGGAGGACAAAAAAATTGCAAGCGTTGAATTTTGATTTGATCTTTAGAATAGCAATTATAGGTATTGTTATTTCAGTATTGAACATGGTTTTGAAACAAGCGGGAAAAGAAGAGTTAGGGCAGATGCTTACTCTCGTAGGGGTGATTCTTGTTCTAATGTTGGTTATACAGTTAATCAGCGAGCTTTTTGCCAATATCCAAACTATTTTTAATATATTTTGAGGTATTTATGAGCATGGAGATTTTCCAAGTGGTCGTTTTTTGTCTAGCTAGTGTTGTGCTGCTCCAATTCTTGAGAGAGGAAGGATACCGGGGATTTGCTATATTGCTATCTATAGCTGCTTCAAATAAATTTTGTTGAATAGGTGACTGAGTAAAGACGAGAAAATTGGAGCCTGAAGGGAGTAGTGCATTTGACAGAAAGAAAAATAAAAAAATACTGGGAGAATATGTTCAAAATTAGTAGTAATGCTTTTCTACAGCATAAAAAATTGCCCTTGCTGCTGCTAGTGATAGCGGCTGCTCTTTTGCTGATGCAGCTTGAAAATATAATAGGGAGAGGTAGAGAAGAAGGAGATGCCCTTTTTGAGTTAGATTCAGCAGAGACCTTTTTAGAAAAAGAAATAACTCCGGAGAAAGAAATTGAAGAGCGTTTAGAAAAAATATTGAGAGAAATAGAAGGCGCAGGAGAAGTAAAAGTGTTGATAACTTTTATTAGCAGTTCGGAGTTTAAATATGCTTATTCAATTGATAGTGTAAAAAAAGAAACTATGGAGAGAGATCAGGAAGGAGGGATACGAGAAATTACAGAGCGGACTGAAAAGAGTCAACTAATACTTTCTCGTAATACTCAAGGCAATGAAGAGGCAATTTTATTACTAGAGAATTATCCGAAGGTAAAAGGTGTGTTGGTAGTAGCACAAGGTGCGCGCAGCCCTTGGATAAAGGAGGATATTACCCAGGCAGTGCAGTCAATTTTGGGTGTAAGAGCGCATAAGGTTACTGTACTCTCTCGGAAAAAGTAAAGGGGACTAGTATGAAAAAAAAATTCGTCTGGCTTTTCTGTTTTCTGTTTTCTATTACGGTAGCCTACTGGCTGATAACGGTAGAAAAAGAAACGCAACTTACGGAAATAATTTCCGAGGAGGAGTTATCCATTCCCGGTATTTTTACGGAGTCGCTTCCGGTTGTGGATGATTGGAATTTCAAGGAAAGTGAAACTTTTTTTGTGGAGTATCGCCTGCAGAGAGATAGAGTAAGAGGACAGGAGATGGAGATATTAAAAGATTTTATAGATAATCCCAACACCAGTCTGGAAGGTAAAAAGCAGGCTGAGACTCAGATGCTTCTATTGGTAGAGATAATGGAAAAAGAGCTACTGGCGGAAAATCTAGTGAAAGCACAAGGGTATAAAGACGCCATATTTTTTTATCGAGATACCAAAGCTCACTTGGTGTTAAAAGGTAGGGATATTTCCGAAAAACAGTTTGTTTAACTGGTAGAGATAGTTTCTATTATTGCTGGAATTAACATAGAAGATGTGATAATAATTGAAAAGCCTTGAAAAAAAGCAGCAGATTATATTTGTCAAGAGAAGAGTTATCTGATATACTTATAAAAGATTTATATTAGGAGGTCTTGTTTTATGCATAAAATTGAAAAGAATGTTTCGGCAGATTTAGGTTCTGTCAGGATTGCAGATGATGTGGTGGCTATTATTGCGGGTTTGGCTGCTACAGAAGTAGAGGGTGTTGCCGGAATGAGCGGAGGCTTTGCTGGAGGCATAGCTGAAATATTGGGTAAAAAAAATCTTTCTAAAGGAGTCAAAGTCGAGGTAGGGGAAAAAGAAACGACTGTTGAACTCTTTATTATAGTTAAATATGGTTCTAGGATTCCTGATGTTGCTTGGAATATTCAAAAAAATGTCAAGACAGCTATAGAAAGTATGACCGGGCTTACGGCAGCGAAAGTAAATGTACATATTCAAGGGGTGGAGTTTGATTCGACATCACAAGAGGAAGAATAGTGCCAACTGACCCAGTTGGCAGTTGACAGTTGACAGTTGACAGTTGACAGTTGACAGTTGACAGTGGTTGGAGG
>CAZIRG010000009.1:16951-21250 GCA_964541505.1 uncultured Syntrophomonadaceae bacterium
CAGTTGACAGTTGACAGTTGACAGTTGACAGTTGACAGTTGACAGTGGTTGGAGGGTCCTTTTGAGGGTCCTTTTGATGAACAGGGATGATATTTAATTAGTTGCACAGCGTTAGAATTTAAGCGATAAGGAATACGAATTTATGAGCTTGGTGAGTATACATGGTGTGTTGGAGAAACCGCAAACCGATAACTGATAACTGAATAATGCTCGGTTGTCGGTTGTCGATGCTCTGATGACTGGTGCTCAAAATGGAAAGGGGTTAGAGATCTATGAGGGGTCTGGAAAAGTTTTTTTTGATTATTTTCAGTTTTGTTATTATGGCTGTAGCCGTAGTATTTTTTGCTATAACTGCGCCTTTGGGTTTTCTTGCAAATTTCCAGACAAGCTTTCAAATGGTTTTTAACAACTGGGCGTATGCTTTCTTATCAGTTGTTGCTTTTGTTTTTACCTTGACGGTTGCAATTTTAAGTTTACGCTCCGGGAAAAGACTTAAGTCAGTAAGTAAGCAGGGCGAATTGGGTGAGTATAGAATTTCATTTGATGCCTTTGAAAATCTGGTGCTTCAATCTACCGGAAAAATTAAGGGAATAAGAGAGACAAAAACTCGTCTTTTTTATGATGAAAAGGGATTGGCTGTTTATTTGCGGGTAGTGGTTTTGCCAGATGTAAAAATCCCTGAAATGGTAGCTGAAGTCCAAAAAACAGTACAAGATTATTTAGAAGAGATAAGCGGTGTAACTATAGCAGAAATTAAGGTTTTGGTTGACAGTATTTCCAAAGAAACCAGGCTAAAATAACTGTTAACCGGAAAAGAGGTTTTTATGAGGAACAATGATTTCTGGCTAGACTTATTAGCAAAACACTGGGGTAAGATTTTGGGAGGTTTCCTGGGTCTTGTTGTTGGGGTTATTTTTTTAAAGTATGGATTTCTAAGAACAGTTTTTTTGTTGTTGATGGTAGTTGGCGGTATTTATCTAGGTGGCAAGCGCCTCGATGGCAGTATAGTTTGGCGAAATTTTTTTAAGAGCTTGTGAAAATAAAATGATAGGTAAGCAGGAGTGATTTTAGGTTGAGTAGGCGTTTGGCAAGAGAAGTGGCTTTAAAAACTATTTTTCAACTGGATATTACAGGAGAAGATGATTTTACTTTTTTAGGGAAGTATTTTAAACGTGAAGGTATTTTGGATAAACTTGAGCAGGAATTTGCTTTTGATTTGGTGAAAGGAGTTATAGAAAAAAGAGCTGAACTGGATGATTTGCTTGGACCGTATTTGAAAAAGTGGGAAACGAAGCGTCTCCCAGCAGTAGATCGCTCAATATTACGACTAGCTCTTCATGAGATTATTTTTACAGAGAACACATCTTTTTCCATATTTATTAATGAAGCAATAGAGCTGGCTAAAAAATACAGCGATAAAAAAGCAGCTAAATATATTAATGGGGTTCTAGATAAATTTTGCCAAGATTTGAAAAAGAAAGAAGAGAAAAACAACATAATGAGTTATAATGGTGTAGGTCATAAACTAACAGCTGTCGATAAAAGAAGTGACGAGAGTTAGCTTAGATGATATGGGTATCGGTTTACAGTTTACAGTTTACAGTGGTTACGAGGGTTACGGAGGTTACGATTTTCCAATTTGTTATACAATAATTAACTGACAACTGACAACTGGTCGTGAGCATATCAAAGGGGTGTGTTTGCCTCTTGGATATAATAAACTAATAATTTTTAAAGGAGGTATTATTTTGACAGCAACATTGATTAGAGGACCTGAAGTGGCCAAGAAGATCAGAGAGGATATTGCTCAGGAAATGGAAGTAATTAAAGGGAAAACAGATAAGGTACCAGGATTGGCTGTTGTCCTAGTGGGAGAAGATGCGGCTTCTAGCACCTATGTAAAGAACAAAGAGAAAACCAGCAAAAACCTTGGGTTTTATTCTGAGGTGCATCGTGTATCCGTGGATATTTCGCAGAAAGAACTTTTAGAAATAGTAGATCGCTTGAACAAGGACGACAAAATTAACGGTATTCTGGTGCAGTTGCCTTTACCGGCTCATATTGCAGAAGAGGCTGTTATTGATGCTATTTCTCCTGAAAAAGATGTGGATGGCTTTCATCCTATTAATGTTGGTAACCTAATGATTGGGGAAGACTGTTTCATACCTTGCACTCCTCATGGTGTTATGAAAATGTTGGCATGGACAGGGGAAACGCTGAAAGGTAAGAATGCTGTAGTGGTTGGTCGTAGTAATATCGTTGGTAAGCCTGTGGCTCTGCTGCTTCTTAGAGAGCACGCAACAGTTACTATTTGTCATTCTCGCACCAAAGATTTAGGGGCTGTTTGCCGTGAAGCGGACGTTTTGGTTGTGGCTACAGGACGTCCTGAGATGATCAAGGGAGATATGATTAAGCCAGGTTCCATAGTAATTGACGTTGGTATCAATAGAGTTGATGGTAAGTTGGTTGGTGATGTAGAGTTTGAAAAAGCTAAAGAAGTAGCTGGCTGGATTACCCCTGTTCCCGGTGGTGTCGGACCGATGACTATTACTATGCTAATGCTTAATACCCTGGAGTCATTTAAAAGGAAGAATGACCTTTAGTACTATTAGGAGGAATATCAATTAAAATGGCAGGACGCCTGATAGAAGGCTCTATGCTGGCTAATAGATTACGGGATGAAGTTAAGCAGGAAGTTGAAAATTTAAAGATTAAAGGTATTACTCCCACTATGGCAATAGTGGTGGTGGATGGACCCAACGCTAACGCTAGGGTTGCTGATTTGAAATTTAAGGTTTGTCAGCAGTTAGGTGTAAGTTGCAAGGTGCTCTTTTTGCCCGCTTATACTTCACAAGAAGAATTACTCTCACTTATTGAAGATCTGAATGCGTCACCTGAGATACACGGCATTAATTTACATCCTTTGCCAGTGTATTATGATTATTACTTAATATACAGTGCATTGCAACCGGATAAGGATTTGGAAGGGTTACATCCTGCTAACCTAGGTGATATTGTTATTGGCAAGAAAAAAATGGTTCCTTTTATGCCCTTGGCAGTGATGGAGTTGATTAAAAGTACAGGTATTGTTATCAGCGGCAAACAAGCGGTCACGATAAGTCGGAGCGACTATATAGGCAAGCCTTTGGCTTTCATGTTATTGGAAGAACATGCGACTGTTTCTATTTGCTCGTCACGTACTAGGAAGATTTCTCATTATACTCGCTTAGCTGACATTTTAATTGTAGCTACTGGACATGCTGAAAGAATTCCCGGGCATATTATTAAGCCGGGAGCTGTTGTTATTGATGTCGGGGCTAATATGGTAGGAGGACACATTGTTGGTGATGTGGAATTTAAAACTGCTAAAGAAGTGGTTAGCTGGATAACGCCTGTTCCCGGTGGCGTTGGTCCTGTAAGCATTGCGATGATGTTAAAGAATCTACTTAAAGCAGCAAGGACAATGTCTTCCTAGCTAAAAAATAGTATTTGTCTAATTTGTAAGAGCCAGGAAATCTTTCTGAGGTTTTTAATAAACAGAGAGACAAGCTGGCTCTTGTTTTTATGATTTATAGTGTACAATCGCCGCAGAATTAGCTATAATTACAATGAAGGTAATCACATTTTACCTTTGGAGGATATTAATGCAAAAAAGACAAAAAAACTGGCTGTTTCGTGTCTCGATTTTATGTCTTCTGCTATTACTTGTTGTCGGGTGTGTATCGGATCTGCCCTTCGTCAACAACAAATACCAGGTCATTGATAATATTAAATTAGTTAGCCGTGTAGAAGGTGAGGATATCCTGTATTACTCCAATGGTAACTGGGAGAAAAGATTTTGGTTTGGAGTTAACCTTGGTGCTACTATTCCTGGGCATTATCCAGGTGAACTTATCCCTACTTATGAAGACTATCGCCGCTGGTTTCGTGGCATAGAAGAGCTGGGCATAGACCTGCTAAGAATCTATACTATCTTACCCCCGCATTTTTATGAAGCCTTGCTTGCTCATAATAAGATATCCGGGAAAAAGCTCTGGTTGATCCAGGGAATATGGTCACCAGAAAAAGAACTCATCAGTGAACAAAATGCTTACCTGCCTGAAATTACTAATAAGTTTCATAATGAAATAGCCTTGGCTGTCATCGCTGTCCATGGTGACGGTGAAATACCTCCCATTCGAGGAAAAGCTAGCGGTACCTATTCGGCCGATGTTTCATCTTACTTGCTGGCTTGGATGCTAGGTACTGAGTGGTATCCACTTATGGTATACCAGACTGATAAAATAAATAAAAAAAATT
>CAZIRG010000010.1:0-20810 GCA_964541505.1 uncultured Syntrophomonadaceae bacterium
GCTTGGCACAGAGCAGAGTAATAAATTAAACTTTTTCATATGCGGTCGCCTTGCTCCGGTATGTGGTTAATCTGTGATAATGTCACCCTGTTAATTATTCTGATAAAATGTCACCATCCCTGGTTTCTATAACTGCACAAATCTAGCTGTTAGTATTGATTCCAATCCGGTTATTGTTTTTAACATTTCCTCCTCAATAAAATCATCTACCTGTAAAACCATAACAGCTTCGCCACCAACAGATTTTCTACCCACTTGCATGCCAGCAATGTTTATTCCAACATTACCAAGTGTCGTACCTACTCTACCAATAACTCCAGGCTTATCAACATAGGTCGTAACAAGCATATATTTTGACGGTACTACATCTATACGATACTGGTCAATTTGTACTATTCGGGTATCATTTTTATTAAACAACGTACCTGCAATCACTTTTGTTTCGTTATTGGTTTTTACTTTCATAGTTATCAGATTAGTGAAATTTTGCACATCTTTAGTGGTAATTTCATTAACTTTAATACCTCTTTGCTTGGCAATATGCGGTGCATTAACATAGTTTATATTGTCGTCACTTAACATCACAGACAAAACGCCAATTAGGCAACTGGTCGTAAGAGGAGTAACAGGATAGCCGGCAATTTCTCCACAATAGTTCAACTCAATCTCTTCAACTTGTCCATTAAAAACCTGCATATAAAATTTGCCCATGGTTTTAAGCAGAGGGATAAACGGTTTAACGTCAATCATCGTTTCCGGCGGAATAGCCGGGAGGTTTACTGCCGTTACCACTGGTTCTCCTAAAAGTCCAGTCACAACTTGACGAGCTACCTGAACAGCCACGTTTATCTGTGCTTCTTGGGTCGAGGCTCCTAGGTGGGGCGTGACAATTACATTTTCCAGCTCCAACAAAGGGTTTTCCGTAGCCGGTTCTTCTTCGAAAACATCTAAAGCAACTCCTGCAATTTTACCTGTTTGCAAATTTTTAAGGAGTGCTTCCTCGGAAATAAGACCTCCTCGGGCACAGTTAACGATTCTGACGCCATCTTTCATTAGAGAAATTTCCTCATCTCCAATCAGATGATAGGTTGTTTTAGTGCGTGGTAAATGCAAAGTTATAAAATCAGCCTGACGGTAGATTTCCTTCAGAGTTACCAGCTTCAAACCCAGCTTTTCTGCTCTTTCCACGGAAATATAGGGATCATAACCAAGAATAAACATACCCATAGCTTTGGCTCTTTTAATAACTTCAGTACCAATTCTACCCAGACCAATTACACCTAGGGTTTTATTAAACAACTCTACTCCCACAAATTTATTGCGCTTCCACTCTTTCCTTTTTAAAGAATTAGAAGCGTTAGCTATGTTTCTAGAGAGAGCCATCATCATAGCCATGGTATGTTCAGCCGCTGAAATCGTATTACCTTCCGGAGCATTTAAAACAATGATGCCTTTTTCTGTAGCTTTATCTATGTTAATATTATCTACCCCTACTCCAGCCCTGCCTATAACTTTAAGTTTTTTTCCTGCTTCTATAACCTCCGCTGTTACTTGGGTCCCACTGCGAACAACCAAAGCATCATACTCCCCAATACAAGAAAGAAGCTCTTGTGGAGACAAATTCAACTGCTTATCTACTTCAAATTTTTCCTCTAAAATAGCAACGCCTTCAGACGAAATGGAATCACTCACAAGTACTTTCAACTACAACTCCTCCTTATAAGAATTATTCTTTTTGATTATAATCCTAACCTGGTAGACCTCTCTTGCATAGCAGTAAGACCTATCTCTAAAAACTCCTCTAGAGAAAGACCAATTTCCTCACATGAACAAATCTGTTCTCTTCTTGCTCCTCGAGCAAATTGTTTTTCTCGAAAACGATTTAAAACAAACTTTACATCTATAGCTGCCAGTTTTTTCTTCGGATGAATAAGTGCTGCTGCTACAATCAAACCTGTCAAGGGATCTGTAGCATAAAGAGCCTTGTCCAAAAGACTTTGGCAAGGATAGCCTAAAATTTCATTGTGAGCTTTGACCGCCTGTATTAAAACAGAAGGCATTCCTTCTTTTTCTAAAATCTCTGCACCTACCAAACCGTGCTTCTCCGGCGTACTAACTGTCTGATCATAATCAATATCATGCACCAAGCCAGCTAATCCCCATAGATCTCTATCTTCACCCAGATGAGAGGCTAACTTTTCCATAACAGCTTCTACCGCCAGCATATGTTTTACCAAATTTTTATTTTTTACTTGCTTCTTTACCAGTTTATAAGCCATCTCTCTATTCATGAATTATAAACCTCCTAACAAGTTAGTTTCGGTGGCATAAAAACCAGAGCAAGAAAAGAATAAAAAAAGTAGCCACACCCTTCCCAGAAAGAGCAGACTACTTCTTTGCTCCAGTAAAGGTATTAAAGTTCTTTTTTTATATAAAACGCATAAAAAGAGGGGCAAAAACCAAAGATACAATACCCAATAATTTTATAAGAATATTAAGAGAAGGTCCGGAAGTATCTTTAAATGGATCTCCTACCGTATCACCTACTACAGCCGCGGCATGAGTCTCTGTTCCCTTACCGCCATAAGCTCCTCCCTCTATATATTTCTTAGCATTATCCCAGGCACCTCCAGCATTGGCCATAAAAATAGCCAGCAACAGACCAGAAATCAACGAACCGGCCAACAACCCGCCTAAAGCTTCCCTGCCTAGAAAAATCCCTATTAAAACTGGAACAACCACAGCCAAAATACCAGGAACAATCATCTCCTTCAAAGCAGCAGTAGTACTAATATCTACGCACTTAGCGTACTCTGGCTTTCCTGTTCCTTCCATAATACCAGGAATTTCTCTGAACTGACGGCGAACTTCTTCTATCATCTGAAAAGCCGCTCGCCCTACCGCTTTCATAGTCAAAGCAGAAAAAAGGAACGGCAACATACCACCGACAAAAAGACCCACAATAACTTTGGGATCAAGTAAATTTATGCTCACTAGTTCCACTGCTTTGGAGTAAGCAGAAAAAAGAGCCAGTGCTGTCAGAGCAGCAGAACCAATAGCGAATCCTTTGCCGATAGCAGCAGTAGTGTTTCCTACTGAGTCCAGCTTGTCAGTTATTTTTCTTACTTCAGGGCCTAACTCTGCCATTTCAGCAATTCCTCCGGCATTATCAGCGATAGGACCATAAGCATCCACGGCAATAATCATGCCGACTGTAGCCAACATGCCTACAGCAGTAATGGCAATACCGTAAAGACCAGCTGAATAATACGCAATAAGTATGGCCGCAGACAGAACTAGAATCGGAAACATAGTGCTCATCATGCCTGTAGACAACCCACTAATAATATTGGTAGCAGCACCTGTCTGGGAACTTTCAGCAATATCTCTGACAGGCTTAAAATGATCGGAAGTATAGTATTCAGTAACCCGCCCAATAATAACTCCGGCCAGCAACCCGGCCACAATCGCCCAGAAAGGACCTAAGTCACCTAAAATATGTAAGGTCAAAAAATATGAGGCTGCAATAACCAGAATAGCACTTACTAAGGTACCACGCTCTAAAGCAGCACTTAAACGGGTTCCTTCTTTTGCTCGCACAAAAAAGAAACCAATAATAGCAGCAATTATCCCTACGGAAGCTGCCAGAAGAGGAAATAACACCCCGGCAAAGCCAAATTGAATAATCCCAATAGTCATAGCGGCAATAAGAGAACCGACATAGGACTCGAAAAGGTCAGCTCCCATTCCGGCCACATCACCCACATTGTCTCCTACATTATCAGCAATAGTGGCAGGGTTGCGGGGATCATCTTCTGGGATACCAGCTTCTACTTTACCTACCAAATCTGCTCCTACATCGGCTGCTTTAGTATAAATACCACCACCAACCCGGGCAAAAAGCGCAATTGAACTAGCACCCAGGGCATAACCAGTAAGAATTGTAGGGTCTTTAAAAATCAAGTAAAGAATCCCCAAACCCAGCAAGCCTAAGCCTACCACCGATAACCCCATCACAGCACCACCAGAAAAAGCCATAATTAAAGCTGGATTTTCTCCTTCCCGGGCAGCATTGGCTGTTCTGATATTAGCTTTAGTAGCAATATTCATACCTATATAGCCAGCCGTAGCGGAGAAAAAAGCACCAACAAGAAAACAAATGGCTGTAAACCAGCCTATAAAAAATCCTAAAACAACAAATAACACAACCACAAACAAAAGTAAAATTGTATATTCCCGTTTTAAAAAAGCCATAGCCCCTTCCTGGATATAAGTGCCCAACTCTTGCATACGCTCGTTTCCAGGGTCCCCTTGGTTAACCCGGTTAACCAAATAAAGAGCGAATAAAAGACCAATAATACCTGCAGCAGGAACCAAGTAAATAAGATTTTCCGTAAGATTTTCCATATACCTATTCCCCTTTCAATAAATTAAATTTAGCAAACAAAGAAGTCAAATCAAACTAAGGATAACTATTTTTTTGTCTAAACTTTTTGCTTTCCATACCCAAAACAAGTAGCTAAAACCCACAACCTAAACGCTCACACGTAAAACCTAAAACCTAAAACCTACTCCCCCCCACACACCTCCTTCTTTAAAATTTTTACCTTTTCTCACTTTAGCAAAACCGTAATAACAAAAGCTAATACCATAAAAGATACAGCTAAAACCGTAGATATTTTCCCTAAAAGATCATCTAACCCTTTCTTTTTGCCAAAGAAAGTTTCTGCACCACCGCCAATTGCTCCCGATAATCCAGCACTTTTCCCAGATTGCAGTAGCACGGTAATAATAAGCCCTACAGCTATCAGAACATAAATAATACTTAAAACTGTTGTTAACATCTGCTCTCCTCCTTTAAAGGTAGGGGGGACACATCTCCTTTTAAGAGGAGGTGTGTCCCCCCTCTATATACTTTTACGCATTTTATCATAGTTGATTCTAATTAACAACATGTTTTTACTCGCAACAGCACTGACGCATGAAATCAGTTATAAAATATTTAAAAGTAGACGCTAATTTATTATAATTTTTATGATTTACGCTGATTTTTTGATATATTAACAGTTAAATAGTTGTTTATTGCTAATTATATCTGGTTTAGGTTAATTTACTTGCCTTAATTAATGTTTTTATCATATTTAATCATATTAATCAGCGTCTTTCAGCGTCTATTTATTAAAAGCAGTGCGAAAAACTTTCTTGTCTTTAATTCTCGCAAGCGTTGGCATGCTTGTGTTTAAAAAGTCATGCGTCAGCTCTGACTCGCACAAGGCATCTAACTTACGTTTAGAGCCCTGGCTAACGCGAGAAGGTTTCTCTGCCTTCATAACGGGCCTTCTTACCAAGTTCTTCTTCAATTCTCAAAAGCTGGTTATATTTTGCTACCCGCTCGCTTCGAGAAGGAGCACCTGTTTTTATCTGTCCAGCCCCAGTAGCTACTGCTAAATCAGCAATAGTAGTGTCTGCCGTTTCCCCAGAACGATGTGAAATGATGCAATTATAGCCAGCTCGCTTAGCCAGATCAATCGTTTCCAAAGTTTCCGTCAAGGTACCTATCTGATTTAATTTTATAAGAATAGCATTACCCGTTTCTGTTTCAATTCCTCGCTGCAAGCGCTTAATATTAGTCACAAAAATATCATCTCCTACCAGTTGAACTCTTTTCCCTAACTCATTTGTTAACTCCTTCCATCCAAGCCAGTCTTCTTCAGCTAGACCGTCCTCAATAGATACTATAGGATAAGAATTTATAAGTTTACAATAGTAAGCTGTCATCTCAGAAGAAGTTTTAACCAAACCTTCACCTGCCAGGTGGTATGACCCTTTCTGGTAAATCTCGCTGGCTGCCACATCCAGAGATAAAGCTACTTCCTCGCCTGGTACATATCCAGCTCTGGTTATAGCCTGTATAATCACTTCCAGTGCTGCTTCATTAGAAGCCAGATTAGGGGCAAACCCTCCTTCATCTCCTACCGCAGTATTCAATCCTTTTTCTTGCAAAACTTTTTTTAAACTATGAAAAACTTCTGCTCCCATGCGCAAGCCTTCCCGAAAACTTGTAGCTCCTACAGGCATAATCATAAACTCCTGGATGTCTATGTTATTATCAGCATGCTTACCTCCATTTAAAATATTAAGCATGGGCAGAGGTAAAAGATTAGCCTGGACGCCTCCTATGTAACGATAAAGAGGTAAGCCCAAGAAGGAAGCAGCCGCTCTGGCCATAGAAAGAGAAACCCCTAAAAGAGCATTCGCGCCTAATTTTTCTTTGTTTTCCGTACCATCCAGTTCCAGAAGAAGGCTGTCCAGCTCCGCTTGGTCTAGAACGTTCCTGTCAATAAGCTTTGGAGCAATGATTTCGTTAACGCTCCGTAGTGCTTTTAGCACACCTTTTCCCAGGTAGCGACGCTCATCATTATCACGCAGTTCCACAGCCTCAAATGCTCCAGTAGAAGCACCAGAAGGCACTGCTGCCCGACCAAATCCACCTCCCCATTCCAAAATAACATCCACTTCCACAGTAGGATTACCGCGAGAATCCAAAATTTCTCGAGCTAAAATCTGTTTAATTTTCGACATTTAAATTTCTCCCTTCTCCTCTTTACCTTCTATTAAAGACTTTCCTGTCATTTCTACCGGAATAGAAATATGTAGAATTTCCAACATCGTAGGAGCTATATCAGCCAAGATACCCCTGTTCCTTATTTTTAAACCTCGTTCATTAACCAAAACAAAAGGAACTCTGTTCGTCGTATGTGCTGTATGTGGTCTGTCTCCCCGACCTTCTTCCTTATCTAGCATCAATTCTGCGTTTCCATGGTCAGCAGTTATGCAAACAACCCCTTTCATTTCTAGAACTTTATCCACCACCTGCCCCAAGCAATAGTCAACTGTTTCCACAGCTTCAACAGCTGCCTTTAAATCTCCTGTATGCCCGACCATATCAGCATTGGCATAGTTTAGTATAATCACATCAAAAATACGTTGGGAAAGTTTATCCAGCAACACTTTTGTCACTTCCGGCGCACTCATAGACGGTTGCAAATCATAAGTAGCCACTTTAGGGGAAGGAATAAGACTGCGTATTTCCCCCGGAGATGACTTCTCTACACCCCCATTAAAGAAAAAAGTTACATGAGCATATTTTTCCGTTTCTGCAATTCGTAACTGACATAAGTTATATTTGCTCAAAACTTCTCCCAAAGTATTTTTTAAATTTTGAGGCGCAAAAGCAACAGCAGCAGCTATTGTTTTATCATAGTTAGTCATAGAAACAAAAAAAGGTTGTATAAAAGGTTCTTCACGCTCAAAATGCGAAAAATTTTCTTCAATAAAAGCACGAGTTATCTGTCTTGCCCGATCTGGACGAAAATTAAAAAAAAGCAAAACATCATCTTTTTTTACTTTGCCACGTGGATTGCCGTTTTCATCTAGCAGAACTGTCGGAGAAACAAACTCATCAGTTTCCCCCCGGTTATAAGCTTGCTGCAAAGCAGCCAAACTATCCGCAGCTTTCTCCCCTTCTCCTGCTACCATAGCACGATAAGCTTTTTCTGTTCTTTCCCAACGATTATCTCTATCCATAGCATAGTAGCGCCCGGTAACTGTAGCCAGGAAAATATTCTCTTCTTTAACCAAATACTCCTCTAAAGGTTTTAAGTAAACAGCAGCATTCGCAGGCGGCACATCGCGTCCGTCCAGGATTACATGAATATAAACTTCAGGCAAGCGATGTTCTTTAGCCAACCAAAGCAAGGCATACAAATGCTCTAAATGGCTATGCACTCCACCATCAGAAACAAGTCCCAGCAAATGCAAAGCAGCTCCTTTTTTAGCTCTTTCTACTGCTTCTAAGAAAACCTTGTTTTGGAAAAAAGTCTTTTCTTTGATACTCAAATTTATCCTGGTAAGTTCTTGATATACTACTCTGCCGGCACCAATATTCAGGTGACCTACCTCCGAATTGCCCATCTGACCGGCAGGAAGGCCAACAGATTCTCCGCTGGCTTCAATTTCTGCATAAGGATATTCTTGTTGAAATCTATCCATGTGAGGGGTCTTTGCCAAATAAATAGCATTTTCGGCAGTAGGACGACCTATTCCCCAACCATCTAAGATAACTAAAACTAAGGGACCTAATTTCTCCCTCATGTGGATACTCCTCTTTGGATAACATGAGCCCAACTTACCGGATCAAGACTTGCCCCGCCAACCAACGCTCCATCTATTTCTGAATCAAGCATAAACTCTTTGATGTTCGCTTCTTTGACACTTCCACCATACAACACTCGTAAAAACAAAGAAGCTTGTTCTCCAAAAGCCTCACTATATACTTTCCTGATCAGCACAGCTACTTTTCGTGCATCTTCAACGGTAGCTGCCAGACCAGTACCAATAGCCCAAACAGGTTCATAGGCAATGATTATTTTTTCTGCTTCTCGACTATCACCCGGCACCAGCTTAAGTCCTTTCTCTAACTGCTCTCGTATAATCTGTGATGTTTTATCTTGTTTTCTTTCTTGTAAAGTTTCTCCTACACAAAGAATAGGCGTAAGACCATGTTTCAGTGCTGACATTATTTTTTGGGCAATGTTACTGTCTTTTTCACCAAAAATAGTCCTTCGCTCTGAATGCCCGAGGATAACATAATCTACTCCCAGATCACGCAGCATTAAAGGAGAAATTTCTCCCGTATAAGCACCTTTTTCTTCCTCATGCATATTCTGTGCACCTAAACAAACAGAGGTGCTCTCCAAAATTTCTGCTAGAGGATACAAAAGTGAAAAAGGTGGGCAAATCACCACATCTACTCCGGATGGTAGTTCCTGCTCCACAAATTGTGTTAAAAAATTCCTAGCAGGTGATAAGGTCATATGCATTTTCCAGTTAGCTATCATAATGGGTCTACGCATAGCAGCAATCTCCTCTCAAAAATTAAAAAGACTTATTTCCTTTTATCTCTTTTACCAGTAAAGCTTCTACACCCGGTAGATTTTTCCCCTCCAAATATTCCAAAGTAGCTCCCCCACCAGTTGATATATGAGTCATCTTTTCGGCCAATCCAGCTTTATGTAAAGCCGCTACAACATCTCCCCCTCCAATAACAGACACAGCAGAACTAGCAGCTACTTCCCGAGCTATCTCTGCCGTCCCCTCATTAAAAGGATCAATTTCAAATACTCCTAATGGTCCATTCCAAACCAGTGTCCCTGCTGTGCGTATATATTCAGCAAATTCTCGTACGGTTATTGGACCAATATCCAAAGCCATATATCCCTCCGGGAGGTTTGCAGCCGCAACTGTCATTGTCTCCTGCTGTTCTTGCAACTCCCTCGCTACGATAAAATCTTGTGGCAAAACCAGAGGGACACCTTTCCCTTCTGCTTTAGTCATGAGTTCCCGAGCCAAAAAAACTTTATCTTCTTCCAGAAGAGATGTGCCCATAAAAATTCCTTTAGCTTTTAAGAAAGTATTAGCCATTCCTCCACCAATAAGAAGGGTATCTACAATATCCAGTAAATTATGCAATAAATCGATTTTACCTGCTATTTTGCCTCCCCCTATGATAGCTACTAAAGGTCGACTAGGTTTTGTCAGAATACCTTTCAGGCAAGCTAATTCTTTTTCCATCAAAAGGCCAGTCACACCAGGCAGATAAGCCGTAATACCAACATTAGATGCATGCGCACGATGCGCTGTGGCAAAGGCATCGTTAACAAAAAAGTCACCCAAAGCAGCTAACTCCTGGGAAAAACCAGGGTCATTTTTCTCTTCTTCCGAATGAAAACGGAGATTTTCCAATAAAATAATCCCGCCAGATTCTAAAACAGCAACTTTTTCTCTAACCTCAGCACCAATACAATCATCTAGTTTCTGAACAGGTAGGTGCAACGTTTCTTCAAGAGCTCGGGCAACAGGATTAAGACGCAGTCCTTCAACCACTCGTCCACCTGGTCTACCCAGATGAGAAGCCAAAATAATAGCAGCTCCTTCGCCTAAAAGATAGTTGATTGTAGGAATGGCTGCCCTGATTTTGGTATCATCAGCAACTAAACTATCTTTTAAAGGAACATTAAAATCTACTCTTACAAAAGCTTTTTTTCCTGACACCGTCAAATCTCGAACACTTAATCTATCCATTCTCAATCCTCCAAATCAATATCGTTTCCGCTTAGCTGAAGAAGGAATCTGCATCTCTAGGCGATATTTAGTCACAGTACGACGAGCCAAAGAAATTCCTTTTCGCTTCAAAATTCTAACCAATTTTTCATCACTGAAAGGCTTTTGGGAGTTCTCTTTACTGATAAGCTCTTTCAGATAGCATTTGATACTAGAAGAAGACATAGACTTTCCAGCAGCTGTTTCCACCCCTCCCGGGAAAAAAAACTTCAATGGAAAAACTCCCCGGGGAGTTTGAGCATACTTATTGGCAGCAGCTCTGCTTACTGTGGATTCATGAACGTCCAGTTTCTCTGCAATCTCTCGCAGAGTTAAAGGCTTTAGGTGTTTTAAGCCTTCTTCAAAAAACTTCTTTTGCATATCCACAATCTGCTCCATAACCCGGTACAAGGTAAGTCGACGCTGTTCAATACTTTTAATCAACCAAAGAGCTGCATCCAATCTTTTTTTGATGAAAGAGGTCTCGTTATCCTTCTTGTTTTCTCGCAATATACTACGGTAATAAGGATTTATCATTAAGCGAGGAGCAGAAAACTCACTAACCATAATTATATAGTCATCATTAACTTTTTTCACCAGCAAATCCGGAATAATATATTCTGTCTCGCTGCCATCACCAAATGAAGCTCCTGGTTTAGGATTCAGAGTACGAATAAAATCTACTGCCCTTTGCAAGTAAAACAAATCTGTTCCTAAGGCAAGCATGATTTCTTGCCAGCGACTTTCTGCCACTTGAGGCAAATAATTATTTATAATCTCCTCTACTAAAGGAGGAGCCGTTTCTTTTCTTTGCTTCAGTTGAATTAAAAGACACTCTTGCAAAGATCTCGCTCCCACTCCAGCTGGTTCAAACCCTTGGATAACTTTCAAAACTGTCCTTAACGCACTTGCAGAAACACCCAAAAAGCGACTAAACTCAGACAAGCTTCCTCTAAGGTAGCCATTTTGATCAATATTGCCGATAATAAATTCGGCCATCATAACTTCTTGTGGAGAAAGCCGTGTCAGCATTAATTGAAAACAAAGGTGTTCCTGAAGCGACACCCCTTTAGAAGGATAATTCTCATAGGTGTTTTCTTCCTGGCGCTGCATAGCAGGAAGCCTTTCAGTCGGTGATTGTTCTTGGAAATACTCATCCCAGTCTAACTCTTTTTCCTCTTTCCCTTCGCTTTCTTCTTTATCTTTTTCTTTTTTATCCAGTTTCTCATCTTCACTGGTATCAATCTCTAAAACAGGATTTTCTATTAACTCATTTTCCAAATAGCTAGAAAGTTCCAAAGCGGAAAACTGCAGCAAAGTAATAGCTTGCTGCAACTCTGGGGTCATTACCAGTTTTTGAGTTTGTGCCAATTTTATTTCATTAAAAATACGCATTTAAATATTTCCTCATATCTGTTTTGTCTGCTCGGTTTAAACCCGAATACCCGAATAATTAAATATAACTTCCATAAATATAATTTCCACAAAAAAAAATAAAATCCTGCATTTAAAAGGAAAGTCCTCCCTCTTAATCTCGTCCTTCGGCAATTTTTTCTGCTAAATGCTTTATCTTACGCAATCGATGACTAACCCCCGATTTTCCCAGAGGGGGATTCAGCATATTGCCCAATTCCTGTAAAGTTACCTCAGGATGATCCAGACGTAACCTAGCCAGAGATTGCAAATTTTTAGGCAAAGCATCCCAACCCGCAATATTAAGGATTAATCTGATATCTTCTGTCTGTTTTAAAGCAGCTTCCACCGTTCTGCCAAGGTTAGCTGTTTCAAAATTAACCAGCCTGTTTACTTGATTGCGTATATCTTTAATCACCCTGGTATTTTCAAAACTTAATAATGCTTGGTGAGCACCAATTACCTGCAAAAACCTGGCAATAGTATCACTGCCTTTTAAATAAACAGCATAAACTTGCTTGCGAACATTCATTTTTCCCTGCAAACCGAATTTTTCAAGGAGAGAAACTAAAGCTCTGCCATGACCCTCATAAGGTGTAATCATTTCCAGATGATAAGAAGAATCAGGAGCGCTAATATAACCACCAGCCAGAAAAGCCCCTTTCAAAAAAGCCTTCTTACAACAAGTTTTCTTTAAAAGTATCCTATTTATTCCCGTTCTCCATCTTCCTTCTTTATCTAT
Source organism: uncultured Syntrophomonadaceae bacterium (assembly GCA_964541505.1). Taxonomy (GTDB): domain Bacteria; phylum Bacillota; class Dethiobacteria; order PWVN01; family PWVN01; genus CAZLTH01. The sequence continues at coordinate 12,317 of CAZIRG010000010.1, forward strand.
CTTACCTAAAGATTTTAGAATATATTGTATGTTTTCTTCACCTCTAACCTGCGCGAGATAGGTATTATTCTTTTTTAAACGAGTTTTTTTGCGAACAAAGATCTCTGCATTAAGCTGAAATATTTTTTTAAAAAGCAAAAAAATACGCCGAGCTATCGCAGGATTTTCTGTACCTATAGTCAAAGCCAGCCTTCCGGAAGATACTTCAATATTCCCTTTCACATAAAGAAAAGCAGCTAGTTCTGCTTGCAAACAACATTTCTCTGCCGAAAAAGAGCGCATCAAAGAACTTTTAACTTTTGTTGTAAAAGTAAGGGGCATCTTTTATCGAACCTTTCTGCAAGTGACTAAATTACTATTTCGCAATATCCCGATGTTCTACAACAGCCTGAAAATTAAGCTCTTGTAAAAACGTCGCCAATTTATTGGTTATAGCAACAGCACGATGTTTGCCTCCAGTGCAGCCTACAGCAATAACCAGTTGGGATTTACCCTCTTTGCTGTAGCAAGGCAACAAGAATGTTAGCATTTCTTTGACTTTCTCTAGAAACTTGCCGGTAATAGCCCAACTCTCCACATACTCTCTGACTTCTTTTTCGTTCCCTGTCAAAGGCTTAAGGCGCGGCACATAATGAGGGTTTGGTAAAAATCGTACATCAAAAACCAAATCAGCATCTAATGGAAGTCCAAACTTGAAACCAAAAGAAACCAAGATAATAAAAAGTCTCTCTCTCGTTTTATCCTGAGAATAAAACCTAACTATTTCTTCTTTTAATTGTTGAGGAGTTAAACGACTAGTATCAATAATTTTGTTTGCATTACCGCGAATATTTTCCAATAAAACCCTTTCTTCCCGGATCCCCTCCCTGACACTACCCTTAGCAATCAGAGGGTGACGGCGCCTCGTTTCCTTATAGCGTCTGATAAGAACTTCATCGCTGGCCTCCAAAAAAAGGACTTCATACTCCATGCCTATCTTTTCCAACTCATTCAAAGCAGCAAAAAGCTCGGAGAAAAACTCACCACCTCGCACATCGCAAACCAAAGCAACTCGCTGGATTTTCCCTTCGGAACAAGCACACAATTCAGCAAACTTAGGTATAAAGGAAGGAGGAAGATTATCCACGCAAAAAAAACCTATATCTTCCAAACTTTGAATGGCTTTAGTTTTTCCCGCCCCTGACAAACCTGTAACTAAGATAAATCTTAGCTTTTCCATGCCCTTAACTCCTTTGCACATATTTTATTATTCCCATTGCAGTCTTTATCGCCTATAATTTCTTTTGCCCTTAGCAACTAAAAATGAAATAATCTTTTCCTTAGAAGTATTAAGAACATATTCTTCTCCTAGCCCTTCCTCAGCCAACAGTTCCAAGGATTTTTCAAATAAACCTACCTCAAGACAAAAATGAGCATCACTGCTTACTACAATAGTTCCTCCCCATTTTTTAACCAAGGCAACTATTTTACAACAATTTGCCTTGCTTCCCTGACGTGTTTTCCCGCGTAAAGAATTATTATTTACTTCAATAAGAATATTTTTACTTGCGGCTTTCTTGACTATAGCTTCATGATCCATTTCATATTCCGGATTGCCTGGATGAACGATGCCATCAACATAGGGATTATCCATAACCGCCAGAACGGCAGCTGTATTTTCCTGTCTATTACCACCCGGGTAACAAACAAAATGCATACCTGCCAACACCAGGTCTAGGCTGCGTAGGTAATATTCCGGCAAATCAAGGTTTCCCCGTACATCCAGAATATTTGCTTCTACCCCTTTAAGAATCTCAACTCCGTACAATTCTTGCGGTAAAACTCCCAAGTTACCAAAATAATAACGATGCGGTCCTCCCGGCATAGCCGGACCATGGTCAGTTATCCCCAACATCTGTAATCCCCGTTCTGCTGCCGCCTTGGCCATTTCTGCTACCGTACTATAGGCATGCCCACTGGCTATAGTATGGGTATGTAAATCCGCTACGACTTTCAGAAAAATCTTCCTTTCTTTCAGCTTCTACTATTCAGTATCCAATTTTCCACAAAATAAGACACACCATCTTCTACATTCGAAAGAGTTATAACTTGGGCCACCTTTTTGAGTTTCTCCCGAGCATTAGCCACAGCTACTCCTGTACCGGCATATTCCAGCATATCCAGATCATTTAAATTATCCCCAATAGCTGCCACTTCTTCCCTTTTAATACCCCATTCTTCTGCTAGGTAACGTAAAGCTCTACCCTTGGTAGCTTCCAGATGAGTAATCTCCAAAAAATTCGGTAGTGCTTGTGTTAAAAAAACTTTTCCGGAAAAGTGATTTGTCAGATCTTCTATAATTTCTTCCATATCTTCGACTAGAGAAATGATACTCATCTTGGTAGGCGGAATTTTCTTCTGTTGCAAATAAGCAGGTAGATTCCCGACCGCTCGCAAGTCAATATCAGCTATACTCTGGTAATAGCGAGTAAACTCGTTCTCTTCAGCCACATGCAAACTATCATTTATAAAAGCATTAAGATGATAACCTCTTTCCTTAGCATAAACAGCAATTTCCAGAGCTATATCCAAAGGTACAGGCTTATGCCAGATTTCCTCACCACCATTAACCTTCTTTATTAATGCGCCATGATAAGTAATAAGTGGCACGTTTATACCAAGCTGCCGGGCATAAGTCAAGGTGGAACGATACATTCTTCCTGTAGCTATAACAACAATCAAGCCTGCTTCGGCTGCCGCTTGCAAAGAATTTATATTTTGCTGTGATATCTTATGTTCATCATTTAACAAAGTATTATCCAGATCCAGCGCCAACATTTTATATTTCATGTAAGATGCTCCTTTATTTTCTCAGCAATGGCTTTATTTATACCTTTCACCAGTAACAACTCCTGCAGAGACGCCGCTTTAATCTTCTCCAGACTTTCAAAATGCTGCAATAAAACTTTTTTTCTGGCATGTCCAATACCTGGAATATCATCCAAAATTCCCTGTCGTATGCTTTTCTTACGCAAAATACGATTATAAGAGAGGGCAAAGCGATGTGCTTCATCTCGTACCTGCTGCAAAAGTCTTAAAGCCGGCGAAACAGCTGGTAAATTCAGCGGCTCTCCCCCACCTCCCCGAAAAATAATTTCCTCCTTTTTAGCCAAGGAAATAAAAGGCAAATCAATTCCTATTTCCTTAAAAGCCTGCCGGGCTGCTGTTAAATGTCCCTGTCCACCATCAATAAGTATTAAGTTCGGCAAAAAAAGTTTTTCTCCTTCTCGTGGTGAATAAAAACGTCTTTTTAAAACCTCCCGCATAGCAGCATAATCATCAATTCCAGTCACTGTCTGTATTTTATAGCGGCGATATTCTTCTTTGGCAGGTTTGCCCGCAATAAATACCACCCGGGAAGCCACGGTGTTTTCTCCTTGTATGGTAGATACATCATACCCTTCAATACGATGCGGCAACTCATCTAGGTTTAAAAGCAGTGCCAATTCTTCAAGTCCCTGCCGGTTGAGGGTCTCTTGACGAGAATTGAAAACTTCTTTTTGTGCCAAAAAAAAATGAGCATTCTTTATTGCCATTTTTACCAACTCCCGCTTTGCTCCCCGGCGGGGAATACGCAAAAAAACTCTCTTTCCTTTGAGTTTTTTTAACCACTCTTCCAGCAACTCTTTATCCTCCGGCTCAGTGGAAAGAATAATTTCTCGGGGAATATAGAAAGCACGACTATAAAACTGTTGCATAAAGGACTTTAGAATCTCATCATTTTCCCGATTAACAGTATTTTTTAGAGAAAACTGCTCCTTTCCTACCAGTTTACCGCTGCGAATAAAAAAAACCTGTACCAGGGCTTTCTTTTTTTCAGCATCATCACAAACCAAAGCTAGGACATCCTGATCGTTTAAATCCACAGAAACAATTTTTTGTTTCTGTAAAACAGTTTCTATGCTTTGGCAGCGGTCTCGCCAGAGAGAAGCCTCTTCAAACTTTAGCTCAGCGGCAGCTTGCTGCATCTTTTTCTTAAATTCCGGTAAAAGAAGATCTTGCTTGCCTTCTAGGAAAAGGATAACTTTCTCTACCACCTGTTGGTACTCTTCGGTCTTCACCGCACCTTGACAAGGGGCTAAGCAACGTCCTAGCTGGTAATTAAGACAAGGACGGCGTCCTGTGGCTTTTCCAGGACGCAAATCTTGGCGACAGAAACGAAGAGGAAAAATTTTGCGTAAAAGATCTAGAGTATCACGTACTGCCCCCACATTGGTATAGGGTCCAAAATAGCGACTGCCATCCTGAACAAATTTTCTCTCCAAAAAAATACGCGGAAAAGACTCCTCTATGGTAATTTTGATAAAAGGATACTGTTTATCATCCTTGAGCAAAACATTATAGCGTGGTTGATATTCTTTGATAAAGTTACTTTCCAAAACAAGGGCTTCCACTTCTGAGTCTGTCACTATATAATCAAGATCTGCTACTTTTTTTACCAGCACCCTGCTTTTCGAATCCAGGGATGTTTCCTTCTGAAAATAAGAACGCACCCTGCTACGTAGAGAAGAAGCTTTGCCTACATAAATAATCTTACCTTCTTTATCTTTAAAAAAATAAACCCCCGGAGAAGAAGGAATCCCCTCAAGGTGAGGCATTATATTCGCTCCTTTCATATTCTAGATTCTAAGTTTAAAATTTCAGCTAAAAATCGGCCCGTATGAGAGTTAGGCACTAGTGCTATCTCTTCCGGCGTTCCTACAGCTATAAGTTGTCCGCCACCGTCCCCACCTTCCGGTCCAAGGTCAATAATATAGTCTGCTCTCTTGATAACATCTAAATTATGTTCAATAACCAGCACAGTGTTGCCAGTATCTGTAAGACGATCTAATACAGTTAAAAGATTTTTAATATCATCAATATGCAAACCTGTAGTAGGTTCGTCCAGAATATAAAGAGTACGGCCGTTACTGCGCCGGCTAAGCTCAGTAGCCAGTTTGACCCGCTGGGCCTCACCACCGGAAAGAGTTGTCGCCGGCTGCCCCAGTTTTATATATTTAAGCCCCACATCATAAAGCGTCTGCAGTTTACGCTGTATTTTAGGAATAGCAGCAAAAAAAGCTAAAGCCTCTCTCACCGTCATTTGTAGGATATCGGCAATATTTTTATCTCGATAACGTACTTCCAATGTTTCCCTATTATAACGTTTTCCCTTGCATACTTCGCAAGGAACATAGACATCCGGTAAAAAATGCATTTCAATCTTTATAATCCCATCTCCGCGGCAGGCTTCACAGCGACCTCCTTTTACATTGAAACTGAACCGACCAGGGCGATACCCTCTTACTTTAGACTCACGGGTAGCAGCAAAAAGTTCCCTAATACCATCGAAAAGACCCGTATAAGTTGCTGGATTAGAACGTGGCGTCCGTCCTATAGGAGATTGGTTGACCTCCACAACTTTATCTAAATGCTCTATTCCTTTTATTTCTAAATGTTCTAGAGGATAAAGACGACTATTATAAAATTTTTTAGCCAAACTTTTATAAAGAATTTCATTAACCAAAGTACTTTTCCCTGAACCTGAAACACCGGTAACACAAATAAAAACACCTAAAGGTACAGTAACATCAATATTTTTCAAATTATGCCCGCGTGCCCCCATAATTTGTAGGGCTTTTCCGTTAGATTGACGACGACTGCTTGGAACAGTAATCTTCTTCTCCCCATTGAGATACTGCCCGGTAATAGACTCAAGAGCAGCTTTAATATCCTCTATACTACCTGTTGCCACTACTTCTCCACCGGCTGCACCAGCACCAGGACCAATATCCACAATAAAATCAGCCGTACGCATCGTTTCCTCATCATGTTCTACCACAATAACAGTATTCCCCAAATCCCGTAAATTTTCCAATGTTTTGAGTAAACGCTGGTTATCACGCTGATGCAAGCCAATACTGGGTTCATCTAAAATATAAAGTACACCTGTAAGTCCGGCCCCAATCTGCGTTGCCAGTCGAATTCGCTGTGCTTCTCCGCCAGAAAGAGTTCCGGCAGACCTATCCAGTGTGAGATAATCCAATCCCACGTTCACCAAGAATCCCAGGCGAGTATCTATCTCCTTCAAAATAAGGCGGGCAATAAAAGTTTCTTTGGCTGTAAGCTGCAGAGATTTAAAGAATTTATTTGCTGCTGCTACTGATAAAGCTGTTACCTCAGTAATATTTTTACCTCCTATCAGAACCGCTAGGCTGGCCGGCTTGAGACGCCGTCCCTGGCAGTCAGGGCAGAGCTTGCTAGTCATGTAAGCACCAATCTCACTACGCCTGTAATTTGATGCCGTCTCTTTTAAGAGACGCTGTAAATTAGGGATAACCCCCTCAAACGCACGTTTAAAAACATGCTTTCTACCTTCCTTGCTTTCATAGCCAAACTCAAGAATTTCCCCCCGGTTGCCATAAAAAATAAGATCCTGCTCTTCTGCTGAAAGCTCTCGAAATGGAATATCTATTCTAATATTGTAATATTTAGCAGCAGTCAATAAAACCTGCTGATAAAACCCGCCGCCTCTGCCACTACTACGTCTCCGCCAAGGTAAAACTGCTCCCTCCAGCAGAGAAAGGCTTTGGTCAGGCACCACCAGTGCCGGATCCACTTCCGATTGGAAGCCCAAACCGCTACAAGTGGGACAAGCACCGTAAGGTGTATTAAAAGAAAACATTCTGGGAGATAGTTCTTCAAAGCTGAAACCACACTCTATGCAGGCAAAATTTTCGCTAAAAGTAATCTCTTTTGCCGTATCCTGTATGAGAACGGTCACCAGACCACCAGAACGCTTTAAAGACGTTTCCAGCGAATCAGCCAGGCGATTCTCCAAACCGTCTTTTATAACGAGGCGATCCACTACCAACTCTATGGTATGTTTCTTATTTTTATCCAAATTGATATTATCCTCTTCCAGCAACTTCATCTCACCATCTACCCTAACTCGTAAGAACCCTTCTCTTTTAACTTCTTCTAAAAGCTTGTTGTATTCACCCTTGCGCCCTCGTACCAACGGAGCTAATAACACCACTTTACTGCCGGCAGGTAAATCCATCACTTGATCTGTAATCTGCTGCACCGTCTGCTGCTCAATAGGGCGTTGGCAATGTGGGCAGTGAGGACGTCCTGCCCGGGCGAAAAGGAGACGCAGATAGTCATATATCTCCGTCACCGTCCCTACCGTAGAGCGAGGATTTCGACTGGTAGTTTTCTGATCAATAGATATCGCCGGCGAAAGACCTTCTATTGAATCAACATCAGGTTTTTCCATCTGCCCCAGAAATTGTCGTGCGTAAGCAGAAAGAGATTCCACATAACGTCTCTGCCCTTCAGCGTAAATAGTGTCAAAAGCCAGGGAAGATTTCCCCGACCCGCTCAACCCGGTGATAGTTATTAACTTGCCACGTGGGATTTCCAAATCAATATTTTTCAGATTGTGCTCTCGCGCACCTTTTATAACAATTTTTTCTATCAAGACAACAACCTTCTTTTATTTAGAATTTATTTTATCAAGAATACCTCGTCCGATCCCTAAAACCCTACTCAGCTGCCTATTGCTAACTTGGACCATTTCTTTTATTTCTCTCAGCATGTTATTTCTTTCTTCCTTGCCTACTTTACCCAGCTTTTCTATATCTATATTTGATGTTATAATATCTCTCACCTCATCATCGGTATATCTCTTTTTATAACTATACTCCAAGCAAACATCATCACTGCTGTTTCTTTCATTCATAAAATTTACAAAGCCACTCCTGCCCAATAATAATTTCAGAGCAAAGTCTCTATCTATTACTTCTGCTTTGGCACTGCTCATATACTCCCGATAACTGCTCCATCTATAATCAGATACACTCTTAACCAAACCAGCTTCAACAGGGTTTCGATGCAGGTGTCTTAACACAGTTAAAAAATATTTTTCACCTTCTATAGGCTCGCTTATAAATCTATTTTGAAACAGATGGCCTGCCCGACCATACCTGTAATTATAATATTGGGCATAACCTACCGCAATTCTCCGTACTATATCCCCAACTTTTTCATTATCTTCCTGCAATAAAATATGAACATGATTTTTCATTAGACAATAGCCATATAGGTAGCAATTGCTTTTCTCTTTCGCTTTTCTTATGTGTTCAATAAATTTGATATAGTCAACGTCAGATAAAAACAGCTCCTTTTTGTCAATACCTTGCAGCATAACATGGTACATCCCTATGCTACTCCTTTTTCTTTCCATTCTAGGCATTTTTATCAACAACCTTTCTTTTAATCACTGTTGAAGATATTATAGCATGCTTTCAAGTTAAAAACAATGGCAGCCAAAGCGTCCCTAAACTTCCTAACTTGCTTCTCCCCAGCCAACTGTGTTATACTAATAATATTCAATCGCTTTAATTCAAAATCTCACTAAAAAAATTCACTAATGTTTCGACTTTTTAAAAAAGGGTTGATAAAATGAAAAGGC
>CAZIRG010000011.1:0-20570 GCA_964541505.1 uncultured Syntrophomonadaceae bacterium
GTCTCTGCTCTCAAGGATAAAGCAGGGATGTATGGTGCTTTAGCTTTGGCTCTTGGCGGTGGTGGGTTTAAAAAGGAGTCACCACCATGATCGATGAAGATTCGAAACGCCCCATTATCTTTGGAGAAGTTCTCTTCAACCGCTTTCTTGATGCAGTGCGATGGAGATTATCAGAAGAGTAAGAAGTTGTTAGAATCTGCTTTCAATTATATTAATTAAAATAAGGACATTTGTCCTCCCAAAACAAGAGTTGACCTTAAATATTGCCCTGTGCAAAGATGGGATTATAGTTTCCAATGTGTGTCCATCTGCTGCCGATACTCCCATGTTGCTCAGGGAAAAAGCAAAAATCCGTTTTCGCTTTAAACCCAACTTTCCCAATCTGCATAAGCGCATAGATTTTTCTCAGGAATAGGATTGAAAAATATCTCCACCCTTGTAGGTAGCAAATTTATCGATTTTGTAATCCTTGAAACCATAGACGAAAACAATCTTTTCCTTAGGGTCGATAACCCAGAATTCCTTTACGCCGGATAGCATATAAATATTTAACTTATCTACGCTGCTTTTTTTCATATAAAAAAAGTAACTCATCATTACTTTTTTTATATGAAAAAAAGTTGACATTTTATAAGAATTCTAGTATATTAACACTAGAGGTGATAAAAGGTGAAGAGAAAAATAACTGAAAAACTTGAGAGATGGAAAGAAAAAGAGTCTAATATGCCATTTATGCTTATCGGAGCTAGGCAAGTAGGAAAAACATATATTTTAGATGAATTTTGTAAGAGAAGCTTCAAAGATTATATTTACATAAATCTAGAAAGGGAAAAAGGTAGTATAAAAATTTTTGAAAAAACTTTAGACCCAGAAGAAATTGTAAATGCAATAGAACTTATACAAAATAAAACCATAATTCCTGAAGAAACAGTTATATTTTTTGACGAGATACAAGTGAGTGAAAAAGCGATTGCCTCACTTAAATATTTCAATGAAAGTGAAAATAAGTACAATATAGTATGTGCAGGAAGTTTGTTAGGTGTGGCATTAAATAGATTTGAGAGCTCTTACCCAGTTGGAAAAGTAAGAAGAGGATATATGTATCCAATGGATTTTGAAGAGTTTTTGTGGGCAATAGATCAGGAAAAATTGTCTAGTAAAATTGGCGAATGCTTTATCTCTAATAAGGCTATGTTCGAGGGTGCTCATGAAAAAGCACTAGGTATCTATAAAGAATACTTGTTTGTTGGTGGAATGCCAGCATCTATATTGCATCATATTTCAAATGACAGGAAGTTAAATCGTTATGATAGAGAAATTAAAAAAGACATTATAAGTGATTATATGGCGGATATGAGCAAGTATACGACGAGTTCTGAAAACACTAAAATAAAAAAAGTATATGAATCAGTACCAAAGCAATTAGGCAAAGAGAATAATAAATTTATCTATAAATTGGTGGAGGAAAGTGCAAAAAAGGCTAGATATGAGACCTCTATCGATTGGTTGGAAAATAGCAATCTAATTAACAAGTGCACATTAGTAGACTCCCCTAGGATACCGCTTAAAGTCTATGAAAAAAATAATTATTTTAAAATATATTTAAATGATGTAGGTCTTTTAACGGAATTAGCTGAGATATCCTTATATAATATCTTGAGTGATGAAGTCAATATATTTAAGGGGATGCTCACAGAAAATTACGTTGCACAAACATTTGTAAGCAATGGTCTTCGCCTTAATTACTGGAAATCGTCTAATAGAGCAGAAATGGATTTCTTAATAAATCTTAAAGGGGAAATCATACCTGTTGAAGTAAAAGCCGCAAGGAATACTAAATCTAAATCACTTGTTATATATAAACAAAAATATAATCCAGAGTATGCAATAAGAATATCAAGTAAAAATTTTGGGTTCGTAAATAAAATAAAATCAGTTCCATTATATGCAACGCATTTGATAAAATAACCCACATAGAGAGTTCTGCGGATTTTTTTAAATCGTTCGTAACTATCTATTTAGGCACAAAGGGGATTTGTAACACGTCAAACAAACGTAAATCAGCGGACTATTAATAACACGGCAAATGATAATCTGAAAGCGGAGCAACCATCCGCATTCAAATGTAAGTTTGCCGGGATACTAAGCCTCCGCTTGCAGATGTTAGTTTGCCGTGAAACAGCACACAGTGGCACAAAGAAAAATAAAAATGACTTTAGTTACTGAAATACCTGTCTGCGTCTGCCTGTGCGTTGCACGCAGACAGGTGCTCGCACAGGCAGATATGAGATTTCTAAAGGATTCCCCAAAGATGAAGTGTGCGGATTAACTTCTCAAATGAGACGGTGTGCGATTTCAATTTCCAGCAACATGGCGGAAGGTTATGGTAACTATGTGTGTTTGTATCACGGCAAACAAATGTAAAACAGCGTGACAACTGTATCCGCACATGAATGTTAGTTTTGCCGTGTTACTAGTCACCCTCTGTGCCTCTGTGCCTGAGTAGTTACGTTTTTTATTTAGTAGACGAGACTGAAAAACAGGTAATTATTATGCGTGTTTTATATGGCAGAGAGAAGTATCAGGACATACTTTAGAGCATCTGGTATCAAGCGAATATCTAACTAACCCTGACCTCAAATCCTGTAAAAAAGTAGGACTGAAAAATATCTCCGCTCCTGTAGGTAGCAAATTCATTGATTCCGCAATCCTTGAAACCATAGACGAGAACAATCTTTTTCTTGGGGTCAATAACCCAGAATTCCTTTACGCCGGATAGCATATAAATATTCAACTTATCTACCATGTCTTTTGACCTTGTCCCGGGAGACAGGATTTCCACAACAAGAGAAGGTGTTCCCATATAGCGTCCTTTTTCGTTGACGGTATCTTCTAGATCGCAAGCAACCAAGAGGTCGGGTTGCATCACATCTGGTTCTTTAAAATCTTTCTTGTAAAAATGAACATCAAACGGCGCATATATTACAGAGTAACGCAAAGTTTTTGGAATGTTTACCTATCATTCCGTTTTATCAAAACATAGAAAAGGAGGGTATCGTGATTTATGAATAGGAATAGCTATGAATTATCAAGATACCGTTTGGAGAAGGCAAAAGAAGATTTGAGTACTGCGATTGAGAATTTAGAGAATATGCGTTTATCAGGTTCCATTAACAAATCTTTTTTGTTAGCACCTCCATTTGCTTTAAGGCGACATAGCTTTCCGCCAGACTTGTTTTTATAAATTTTATTGTATGACCGGGCTTGAGTTGTGCTACTTTGGGCAGGTCAGCAGTTATAATCGTGGCGATTTTGGGATAACCTCCGGTAGTTTGGCGGTCGGCCATCATGATGATGGGATTGCCATCTCCTGGAATCTGGATAGCACCAGGAGAAATGGCATCGGAAATGATATTGAATTCTTTTATGTGCTTTATTAGTGGTCCTTCTAGTCGGTAGCCCATGCGGTCAGAATTGGCAGTGACGGTGAAAGAAGAGGAAAAGAAATCAGCTAGGGAAGCAGAAGTAAAATAGTCGTCTTGTGGTCCGGGAATAGCCCGGACTGTTTCATTTTCTTGGTATGCAGGCTGGTATTCTTTGCTGAGTTTTTTAAACTGCTGGTCAGGAGAAAGTTCATCCTGCTCAAGCACATGGATAGGTAGCATATCGCCTCGGAGCAGTTTTCTACCTTTAAAACCTCCCAGACTGCCTTTTAAATAAGTGGAGCGACTGCCCATAACGAGTGGTACCTGCACTCCCCCGGCTAGGCAAATATAGGTGCGATAACCTTTCTTTAGGCGTCCGAATTTCAGAATGCTGCCAGCCGGGACAAAAAAGGATTGCCAGAGGGGGAGAGTTTCATCATTTAGTTTTGCCGTCATGTCAGCTCCCGTAATGGCTGCTATAGTGCTAGTATGAAAAAGGAGTTTTGGACCGGTCAGAGTGACCTCTAGGCAGGCAGCATTTTCTATGTTTCCTACCAGCAGGTTACCTGTTAGAAAAGAAAATGAATCCATGACTCCTGCTGTACCCATACCGTATTGCTGGTAGCCGAAACGGCCTAAATCTTGCACGGTAGTTAATGCACCAGGCTGCAAAACTTCTATAAAATTCACCATTTTTTCCTCCCCAGTAGAGAATTTAAACCTATTTTGAACTATTTCTTCCACTTAGTCACTCAGTCACTTAGTCACTCAGTCACTTAGTCACTGGTACAGAGTTTAAAGCGATTTTGAGCTATTTCCTCCTGTATTTTATTGAACTCCTCTTCGGAAATGGCATAAAATTTTAAATAATCACCAGCCCGGAGCAGTATTGGTTGGCTGGCATAGGGATCATAAAGTTTTAGCGGAGTTTGCCCGATAAGTTGCCATCCCCCGGGACTTTCTACCGGATAAATACCTGTCTGGTTGCCGGCTATGCCGACAGAACCAGCAGGTATTTTTGTTCTGGGGTTAGCCAAGCGAGGAGTGGCAATTTCTTCCGGCAAACCACCTAAGTAACAAAACCCTGGCGTAAATCCCAGCATATAAACCAAATAACGTGGGCGAGTATGAATTTTGATTACTTCAGCAGTGGTTAAGCCACTATGGCGGCTGACAAATTCCAAATCTACTCCTTTTTCCCCGCCATAAAGAGTGGGAATAAATACGGTGCGAGGGGAGGGCAAATCCATTTGTTGCAAGTTCTCTTGAACGAGTAGGATTTTTTTCTTTAGTTCTTCGCAGGAAATAATAAGAGGGTGATAATAGATCATTAAAGACCTGTAGGTGGGTACCATTTCTTTGACACCTGTAATGGCGTCTTTTTCTAGGGCCAGCATAAGGTTGCGCACCAGCATATTTACATCTTCCGAAATTTCATTGCCAACCTCTACAACCAGACCACTGTCTCCGGCGGCGAGAAATTTTAGTTCTTTGTACATTTCTTATCACCCTTTGCGTAGTTATTTTACAGTAATCTGCTGATAGCCAGGTAAATACCGCGTGCGCCCAGAATTATGGCTACACCAACTACCAGAATACCCAGCACATTGGCAGTGGTTTTATTAACATGTTCTCTTAGGATTTTTTTGTTATTCATGATAACCAGTAGGAAAATAGCTACAATGGGCAAGAGTATGCCATTGGCGGCTTGTGCAAAGATGATGATAGCCAGAGGTGCACGTCCTGCAGCCGAGCCGATAATTCCTACTAGGAGTATAATTAGCCACATAGTCCGAAAGCGAGAAGAAGCCATATCTTTACCCCAACCAAGAGCTCCGGCACCAGCAAAGGCTCCGGCTAGGGGAGCAGTAACAGCAGAGGAGAATCCGGCGGCAAAAAGACCTAAAGCAAAAAACCATTTGGCCCATTCCCCTAAAAGGGGTGTTAGCTGGGTAGCCATCTCACCGGCATTAGCAGGAACAGCCCCGGTACCATGAAAAGCTACAGAGGCTGTTATTATTATAGCCATGGAAATTATGCCACCTACTAAAATGGAGAGGATAGTATCGATTCTTGCCTCTTTTAAATCTTTTATGTTTTCCCAGCGTTTAGAAACTGCAGAAGCATGGAGGAATAAATTATATGGCACTACAGTAGTTCCAATAAGGGCTATAGTTAAGGTCAGATCAGGAACTGACGGAATAAAAAGTCCGCTTAGAATAGCGGCAAAGTCAGGTTTAATAACAATAGCGGTAACAACAAAAGCGACACTCATAGTGGCAACGAGAGCAATAAGAGTTCTTTCGATTAACTTATAGTGTCCCTGCCAAAGAACAACAAAGGCAATTACGCCTATAATAGGTCCCCAGATTTGCCTGGAAATGCCTGTTATCGTTTCTAATCCTAGGGCTCCGCCTAAAATATTTCCGGTTTGATAAGCAGCATTACCTATAAAGATAGCACCGATTACCATTGCGACAGCCAAATATTTTGTTGTTGTATTTTGGAATTGATTGCGCAGAGCTTCCCCTAAGCCTTCTTTGGTTGCTAATCCCAAACGAGCACTCATTTCCTGCAAGACCATTGTAGCGATACTAGAGAAAAGCATGGCCCAGAGAAGTGTATAGCCGAATCGAGCTCCAGCAATAGTAGAAGTAGTTACTGTACCAGGACCAATGAAAGCTGCTGCCACCATGGCTCCTGGACCGATATTTTTTAATCTTTCAGAGAATGACATTAGAATACCTCCTTCACTTAATACCTTATTTTTGTTGATAAATCTTTGCCTGTGTTTCAATGAATAAAGTAGTAACTGTCTTTAATATCAGAGATAAACATGTACCCCGGGGCGTGAGTAATCATCAAGGGGATTTTAGCTTGTAGAGCTACTGCTTGTGAGGTGACGCCGCAGGCCCAGAATACAGGTTCTTCATGTGAAAGTATGTCAATAGGATCACCGAAATCAGGTTTAAAGATATCGTTAATTCCCAAATCGGAGGGCTTTCCTATATGTATAGGGCTACCATGTACTGCTGGATAACGAGAGGTTATTCTGACAGCCTCAACTAACTTTTTCCGTGGCAGAGGTCGCATGCTAACCACTAGGGGTCCATGGAAAATTCCTGCTGCTTTACAAGGGCGGTTAGTGATAAACATCGCAACGTTTTTTCCTGCACGAGTATGCCTTAAAGCTATGCCATTTCTTTCTAGGGCTGCTTCAAAAGTAAAGCTACAACCCAACAAAAAAGCTACCATATCATCCTGCCAGTAGGAAGTGATGTCTTCCACTTCGCTTGTCAATTTTCCTTTCTGGTAAATACGATAAAGGCAGAGGTCTGTTCTGATATCTGCATCAGGGGCTAAAAAAGCAGGGATTGGATTTCCAGTGTCAGTGACATCTAGAACAGGGCATGACTTAGGATTGCGCTGTGTAAAAAGAAAAAAGTCAAAGGCTTCTCTTTTTGGGAGAACTACTAGATTGGCTTGGACATACCCAGGCGCTAATCCAGTAGTATTTTTTTTAAACTTACCTTTGCGAATAAGGTGGCGTATTTCCCGGGGTTCCATTCTTTTCACCCCCTTTCACTTTCAAGCAAAGACTCTTTACTTTCCGAGAGAAGTAATTTTCAGACTTAAAGTACCGTTATACCCAGCGAGGCAAGATAATCATATTTTAGATTGTTCTAAAAAGTGTAAGAATAATAATTGCATTAAATTTTCAAATACTGTAGAGATGCGAATTTGTGAACTCGGCGAGTATGATATAGTAGCCCCAGGATATATTTTTTAAAAAGCCTTTACTTCAATATTGTTTTCTAACAGTGATTCTTTAATTAAGCGAGCAAACTCCACTGCCTTGGGAGTGTCGCCGTGGACGCAGATGGTTTCTACTTCTAAGGGAATAAGTTTCCCTGTTGTCGTCTTTACAAATCCGCTGTTGATAACTTCTAGAGTGCGAGCACAAACTTCTTGGGGATCTTTAATGATTGCTTGTGGGTCACGACGCGAGAGAAGAGTACCGTCTTCGTTATAATTCCGGTCGGCAAAAAATTCCCCCTTGAGGCTAAGCCCTTTTTCCTTAGCTGCTTCGGCCATGGCTGACACAGCAGGGGCTATAATAATCAGGTCAGGGTCAATCAGAGCGATACTTTCTACAATAGCTGTTGCCAGCTTTTTATCTGTGCTGGCCATATTATAGAGTGAGCCATGGGGTTTAACATGTTTTAGTGAGAAACCAGCTACTTCAGCAAAGGTCTTTACCGCTCCGATTTGATAGATAAGGTAATTTATTACCTCTTGTGGTGTGACAGCCATATTACGGCGACCGAAACCTATAAGATCGGGTAAAGAGGGGTGAGCACCGATATTAATTCCCCGGGGACCGGTGATGTCTATGGTTTTTTTGATAACACCAGGGTCACCGGCATGGAAACCGCAAGCGATATTGGCAGAAGTGATAAAGTCTGCTATTTTTTCATCTTCTCCTAGGGTATAGATGCCGAAACCTTCACCCAAGTCACAGTTTAAATCTATCTGTTTGCGCATGGAATATTCCCCTTCCCTAGTCAGTATTTGATATATTCAATCTAGCAGATAGCTTGCTTGGCAGTCAAGTGCTTTTTTTCACAAAAATATATTTTCAAAACTTGCTGACGAATTAATCTGTGAACCTCCTATATTTTGGATTTCCATATAGGAGGTTCTTTTTTTTGTGCAGTAATTTTCAATTAGCAGCGTAAATATTTTCGAATCATCACAAAAATTATCTTGGGAATTATTTGAAAAAGTAGTGGTAATATTAGCAAATAAAAGCAATAAACTGGCTAAAAACAGGGGTATTAGGCAAAAATCACCCCTAAATCACCCTATAAATTTCATTCCAATTCCCATATACTAATCATAATAGTGTATAGCAAAGCATAGTTCAGGGTAAAACAGCTACCCGGGGTTTAGAGTTCTGGTGGTTCACAGTGTTGTTAATTATCGGCAAGGCAAAAAAACCAAACCGGAGGAAAGAAAGGGGGGGTGCTACTCGGCAATATAATGAGTAGTGGAGAAGGGACTTGAGTCAACACGGCAGAGTAGTATAAGTAGGTGGATACTTAAATTTGGCCTATACCAATTGATGTAAAAAAACAAACTGAGTGCAAAAGGGTATCAAAACTTTTGACACTACGGATGAAAACAAGGAGGAGTATTTATGAAAAGGCGAATTACTGTATATTTTTTAATGGTTGCTTTAATAATGTCAATATTTCAACTGACTACATTACCAACTGAGGCTTCAACTTCTACATCATCAACAGAATATGTCATCTACACGAATCATAATATTGCAGCAGTTCAAAGTGGACCAACAAGAAAGACTACTTTCACTATACAAGTACCACATGTAATTACAAATATTCAAAACTATCATTACTTCAACAATGGTATTTTACCAGGGACAATCGCTTTACTATCTGAAGATGGAGTATTATACGGTCCATGGCAAGCTGTTGGTTCTTCAGGTCAAGGTGGAGTTGCAAATGCATACTGGGATGTGTTCCCAGAAGTAAGTATTCCTGCAGGAACCTATACGATTATAGACTCAGATACAGCTACATGGTCTCAAAATAGTAGCTCCAATAATAAAGGGTTGACCATTGTACGTGGATATACTGTAGCTCAAGGCGATAGTGCAGGTTCTGATCTGCCATCTTTAACTTTTCCTGACTTACCATCTAATCACTGGGCATATCCTTATGTACAAATAATGGTGGACCTTGGTATTATCAGCGGATACCCTGATGGAACTTTTGGACCGAATGATACATTTTGTAGAGCAGCTTTTGCTAAGCTTCTTGCTCTATCTTTCGAATTGGAACCCTATACTGGGAATGAAGTGCCATATACTGACCTGCCATCAACCCATTGGGCTTATGGTCATGTGATGAGTGCGCAACAATTTCTTACTTATTTTCAAAAATCAGATGGGAGCAAGGTCTACTTACCTAATGACAAAGCCGTACGTGAGGACGTAGCAGTGGCTATGCTAAAAGTTATTGGACTTGATCCTAACGAAGCTAAGCTTTCATTACTTGATGCTTATGCAGATGCTGGCGAAGTTTCTAGTAATCTAAGAAAACACGTTGCGCTAGCAATAGAATATGGAATCATGAAAGGGTCAGACGACAAATTCTATCCTCAAAAAGCATTAACAAGAGCCGAGGCATGTACACTTTTTGCAAGATACTTGACAGAAATTAAACCTGTTTTAGAAGAAGATGATCTTATTAAGAAGACAGGAGATGAGTTTAATGAGAATATAAATGAGGCAGGTTGGTATTTTCTGGAATCTCGATACATCAAGTCGGAGTCGGATAATGTTGAAGGGGTTGGCTATTTTATGTGTGGAGCAAAAAGTTTCGATCTAACGGTTAGTGACGGCAAGAAAAATGATATGACAATAAGGAAAACACGCAAAAATGAGGATAAAACAAAAACTCTCGCTGCATCAACATGGAATGTCAAATGGGATGATCCAAAACCTTTTTATGCTTCCGGATCTGTTGTTGAAATGAAGCTATCACATCGGACAACTTATAGTAAGGGTTGGTCAGGCGATACGGCTAGCGTTAGAGTTTTATATTTTGATGAAAATAAACCGTTAGGGACTCGTACTTATACTAATTTTAGTGAATACCTAGCGGATGAAAATGGAAAAAAGCAATTGAGAGAAGGGGATTTTATTTTAAAACAAACTGGATCATTAAAATTTATGGAAAACAAAATAATGGTAATTGCTGTAAGGGCAGGGTCAGGATATGATTATTATTACTATTATGAATGGAGAGAATAG
Organism: uncultured Syntrophomonadaceae bacterium; assembly: GCA_964541505.1. Classification (GTDB taxonomy): domain Bacteria; phylum Bacillota; class Dethiobacteria; order PWVN01; family PWVN01; genus CAZLTH01. The sequence goes on from CAZIRG010000011.1 coordinate 10,267, forward strand.
AATTAGCGTATATTCACTATTATTCACTAAAATGATTTACGTTTTAAAAAGCGGTTGCTGATTGTCAATATTATATAGCGCATTGGAAAAACTGTAAAATGTAACAGAAGATAGTCCCTTTGTTTATCTTTGTTAATTTCTTTTGAAAAACAAAAAGAGATAGTTCGGAATATGCTAAAATCAAAACTAGATATATCTATTATTTAATTGGAGAACCATGAAGGCGAAGCAGTTTAAATTTAAAGGTAACTTATTAGGCAAAAATCACCCCTAAATCACAGAGCTGACGCATGAAAATACCCACAACCCTTTATCTTTCACGATTTCGGGGTGTCATCGGGGACGGTTCTTTTTTGACACGAAATGCTTTCCTGATAGCGGCGCAGGGACGTTTTGATTGACAGATAAAAATTCCTACTTTGTGCACTTAAAAAGATATATTATCAAAACCTGCTGATAAAGCAGGATTTTCTTGTTTTATGGAGAAAGCTTCACTAAGCAGTAGGCAAGATAATGCAAAATAATGCAAAACAGACCTTTTTACTTGAACTGTAACTACTCAGGTCTATTGAATTGTTTTTAAAATTATCTCATGTGTTGCTCTCAAGCTGTTACAGCATATACCAGAGTGAGCATTGATTTTACTAAATCAGAAGGCACGGAAAATCTTGAGGATAGCAGTACAATCTGTTTGACCGAGCGATAGCTAAGGGAGTTATTGTACTGCCCTCAAGATTTGAGCACCGATAATACTGGATGTGAGAAGTTGGAAATTGGAAGTTGGAAGTATACCCTGAGCATAATCGAACGGATTGGACGAGGTTTTGGGAAATTCCTCGGAAGAATAAACTTTGGTAACTCCTGGTAACCTCTAACCTCCCACTTCCCACCTCCAATATACGAGGTATTGCTGTAACAGCTAAGTAGTTACTTTGAACTTTAGGCTAAAAGTGAGAGGAGCAGGAATCATGATGACACAAAAAGGGAAGCGACGAACTGTGGCGGAGCTTATGGAGGCAAGGCATAAGGAACTTTTAGAAGATTGGTTGAAAGAAGTTGCTGAGCGAGTAGACATTAAGATGTTAGAATTGGCAAGTGGGGCTACGCTGCGAGAAAGGGCAGCGGAATTTTTAAAGGAATTGACTGCTGCTTATCGTCATAGTGAAGTTTATGAGGATATTACCCGACCTGAATTTGCCAGGGTAGTAGAAATACTATATGAGATCAGTGATTTGCGTGCCGGATCCGGAATTCCTCTATCAAGCATGATCAACTATATTCTTTCACTAAAAGATCCGTTGCTGCGGCTGCTGCAAGATGAATTTGGCAAGGATCCGGAATTGTTAAATTATAAAGCTATCAAAATGAACAGGGCGATAGATAAGCTGGGATTGCTTATTTTAGATAGTTTTGTTGAAAAGCGAGAACAAATTATCGCTCAACAAAGCCGTTCGTTGCTGGAGCTTTCCACGCCGGCACTTAAATTATGGGATGATATTGTGGTATTACCGCTGGTGGGAGTTATTGATACGTTGCGTGCACAGCAAATGATGGAACAGTTGCTGCAGGCTATTGTAGAGACCGAATCACGAGTGGTTATTATCGATGTTACTGGTGTGCCAGTAATTGACACGAGGGTTGCACAGCATTTTTTGAAAACAGTAACAGCAGCCAGGATGCTGGGAGCAGAAACGATTATGACTGGTATTAGTATAGATATTGCTCAAGCGCTGCTTAAACTTGGTGTTGATTTAAGTGATATATATACGTATGGTACATTGCAAGCAGGAATAGCGGCAGCTTTTGCCTTGACCGGCAGGCAGGTGACAACAAAACTGCATATTGACAGAAAAAAATGAAGGAGAGTTGAATTGCAATGAAGGTTCCTGTATTACGCCTTAAAGATATTCTTTTGACTTCGCTCCAGAGGGACTTAATTGACCAAGAAATGCTTGATTTTCAGTCTGACTTATTGCGGACCTTGGTCAAAACTAGAGCTAGCGGAGTTGTTATTGACATTACTGCTTTGGATACTATTGATTCCTTCATGGCGAGATTACTTAACGATACAGCAAATATGGTACGTCTGCTAGGCGCAGACGTTGTTCTTTGTGGCATGCAGCCGCAGGTAGCTTTGACGTTGGTAGAAATGGGGCGCGAATTGATTGGTGTGGAAACAGCGCTTAATCTTGAGCAAGGTCTGGAAAAACTCCAGTTCCGGCGCCGGGAGCAGGAGGAAACTGCTCGTGACTAAAAAAAGAAATGAGAAACTTACAATCAAAAACGGGAATGATGTAATTATTATACGCCAGGCGGTAAGAGAGTTTGCCAGTGAACTTGGTTTTGGCTTGGCTGACCAGACACGTCTAGCCACCGCTATTTCGGAACTGGTACGTAACGTTATTCAGCATGCAGGGGAAGGGACTTGCTCTATTGTTGATGATTCAGATCAAAAGATGGCTAGAGTAAAAATTGTAATCGAAGATAATGGTCCCGGCATCTCTGATATTGAGGAAGCGATGAAAATGGGTTTTAGTACGAGTAAGGGTCTGGGGGCAGGTCTACCAGGTGCAAAGAGGCTGGCGCATGAGTTTCAGCTTGAATCCAAATCCGGACACACAAAAATCACCTTAGTTATGCATAGGAGAAGGTTATAAAAAATATGGAAAGAAAAAAAACAGTTGCGGGAAAATTAAAAGAAAAAACCACAGATCGCTTTGCGGTTGTAGTAGTTGTGGAAGAATACCAAATTGCCCTAGCACGACAGACAGCCAAGATGCTCGCTGAGGAAAATGGTTTTGGGCAGGCAGAAACCTATTACATAGCTACTTGTGTTTCGGAGCTAGCGAACAATCTTTTCTTGCATACTACTCGGGGAGGAACAGTCACCATTGCTAGTATTGAGTGCTGTGGCAAAAAGGGTATAGAAGTTGTGGTGGAAGATTACGGTCCTGGCATCCTTGATTTGGAAATGGTCATGCGGGATGGTTTTTCTACTAACGGTGGCTTAGGTGGCGGCTTGCCTGGCTCAGCACGATTGATGGATGAGTTTGAGATTACTTCTATGGTTGGTGGAGGGACACGTATTGTGGCTAGGAAGTGGCAATTATGGAGCTAGCAATGCTTAAATATGCCTTAGGTGATAGTCTGTATTGTGGTGATAAAGTTGCCTGCTGGCAAAAGGAGCGACAGGTTTTTCTTTGTGTGGTGGATGGCTTAGGACATGGTCAGCAGGCAGAAGAAGCAGCAAAAAAAGCAGTGCATTATATAAAAAAACATCTTTTTGAGCCTTTGCCGGAGTTTTTTGCCGGTTGTAACCAAGCTTTACAAGAGACTAGGGGCGTAGCTATGGCCGTTGCCTGTATCAATGAAGAAGGGTTGCTAACTTATGCCGGGGTTGGAAATACGCGTGCTATGATTGTAGGGAAGCAGACCACTTGGCTGAGCAGTAGTTATGGCATCATAGGTGGAGGATACAAGTCTTTGTTGTTGGAAACTGTACAGCTTAGATCCGGCGATCTCATTTTGCTCTTTACTGATGGGTTACCGGAGTTTATAGACTTATCAGATTATAGTAAAGAAATATCCGGCGATGTACGGCAATTAGCAGAGAAAATTATTGCAGATTGTTACCGCAAAAAGGATGATGTAGCTATTTTGGTCTATAGAAGTGAGGTGTCTAAAAAATGAATCAAGGTACTAGAGAAAGATATTTTGATTTGTTAAAAGGCTATGTTCTTCAACCAAAGGAAGAATATTTGCTTGCAGTGGCTGATCTGGGACGCGAATTATTGCTGGCAGGAACCTTGCCGGAGGAAATCGGCGAGTTGCATGAAGAAGCACTTAGCTCTTTGGCGGAGGAGCTGCCGCATCTGTTCCTTTGTGGCATTGCGCGTCGTATCTCACTTCCTTTAATGGAACTCCTGATGGCTTATGGTTTGTTTTTTCGGGAGCAGTTTATCGCTTGCAGACGAGCAGAGAAAAAAATTGCTCAAAGTTTGCAGGAAACACAGCGTCTTTTAGAAGAAACAGTTAATACGCTGGCTGCAGTAACAGAGTTGAGAGATCCCTATACGGCCGGGCACCAGAAAAGAACAGCCGGGCTGGCTTGTGCTATTGCCGTGGAAATGAGTCTTTCTAAAGAGCAAGTAAGAGGTATACATGTAAGTGCATTGGTGCATGATATCGGCAAAATTGCTGTGCCGGCAGAAATCCTCAGTAAGCCAGGCAGGTTAACAGAAATAGAATTTACTTTAATCAAAACTCACGTGCAGGTTGGTTTTGACACTTTGAAAACTATAAATTTTCCTTGGCCGGTGGCCGAAATAGTGTTGGGGCATCATGAAAGGATGAATGCTTCAGGGTATCCTCAGGGGATTTCCGGAGCAAAAACCTTTCTGGAATCAAGAATCCTAGCGGTAGCAGATGTTGTTGAGGCGATGGCATCGCACCGACCTTATCGACCGGCTCGTGGCATAGATAAGGCCTTGCAAGAGATCAAGAAGAACAGCGGCAGACTCTATGACGCCGGGGTAGTGGCTGCTTGCTGGAAGCTTTTTAATGAAAAGAAGTTTCAGTTTGAATAGCCTGCTACATATCTTTATCTGTTTGAATTTCCATATATAGGGCATTAATGAACTGTTTGATATTTACCCGGGTACGGGAGGGTTCTTTTTTATTTTCTTTTAGTTCCTTCATTTTTTGTCTCAGCTCATTAAAATCAAAGAATTTGGAGCCATATCTTTCGAAAAAAGGATTATAGTAATCTTCTAGACCTAAAGCGGCGAGGTTTTCCATAGCATGCCTGGTTGCCCTGCGAACGCGTTGCTCAATAGTTCGAATATCGGTAGATTCTTTATAATCTCCCTTGAGGTATTTTTGCTGGACGGCATAGTAGAGGTCTTTTAAATGGCGAAACTGTCCCAGGTACTTTTCCGTATCGGGAACGGAGCTTAAAAAAATCATAATTTGTACCAGATCATAACTACCGGGCTCGCCGATGATACCTAGGCTAGATAACACTTCCATGGTTTTGTCTCTGATGCATTTGTCGCCTACCTGCTGTTTAGCGGGTAGAGAGGGAGTGGTAGAGTCTCCAGGGGAAAAAGATTTTGACAGGTTGCTGATGTTGTCTAAAGCTTCCAGAGAACTACGTACTCTAACAAAAGAGCGTTGCATCTCGATTCGCTCCATGACTTTTCCCAGAACAGAGAGAACTTCTATACGGTTGATGGGTTTAGTAATATAAAATTCTATGCCAGCCGAGTAAGCCTGGGCTACCATTTCTTTGTTCTCTACCTGGGATATCATGATAATTTTTCCCAAAAAAGAACGTTTCTGTAATTTTTTTGCAATCTCGATACCGTCTTCTCCCGGCATTAAAAGATCAATAAGAACTATATCAGGTCTTTTATGCATAATTTTGTCGGTAATATCGCCTCGCCCATCAACAAATTCAGCGATAACTTCTCCCAGGTTTTCTTTTTCGATAATTTGTATCAACATGCGACGGCAAGCTGCATCATCATCAATAATAACAAAAGTATAATCCACTGACTATCACCCCTAGTTGCTCTTTATGATTTTTTCAGTTAACTATCTCTCTATTTTTTCTCTGGGGAAGACTAGTATAAAATTTTTTTTGTTTCCCTTCAGCTCCAGCCATACTTTGCCACCTAAATCTTCCAGTAGTCCCTTTACATAAGCCAAACCAATACCAGTAGAGGGAACTCCTGCTTCATTAAACCTGGTGGTATAGCCGGGTTCAAAAATCAGTCTAATATCAGTAGCAGGTATTTTTTTACCGTCATCGGAAATTTCCAGGCGGAGAGTGGCAGCATCCAACTTAACAAGTATATGGATATTTCCTTTTTCAGGGATTGCTTCCACGGCGTTTTCTACTATGTTGTTCAGAACAGCTAGAAGAATACGAACTCTCTTAATCATTATATCTTCTACTGCCTCCAAATGAAAGTAAATTTGTTTATTTATTTTCTGACTGTAGTTCCTATTTACTTTTATTACCAGTTCAAGTATTTCCGAGAGACACATAACTTTGATTTCTTTTCTAAAGTTGAGGGTTTTGGAAAGACCAGCCAGTATGCGGAACGAATCTTTTTTAACTTCATGTACTTTCTCAGCAATCTGAAGAGCTTGCTCCTCTAATTCTCTATTATTGGGATTATTTTCAAGGGAGTTTTTTATTTTTTTATACAGCTTATAACTGTCAGCCATAATTCCTTCTAGGTTTTCGGCAGATTTTTGCATAAAAAAGAAGTCATCATATAGGTTGGAAGTAATTATTAGGTTTTTTTCAAAGCGTAGCTTGGTTTGCTCATCTATTGTTTGTAGTTGTTTGAATTGACCAATGTTGATAAAGCTGAAGACCAGAAATACTTGGATAAAAGAACTCAAGAGAAGAAGAAGGAGGTTTTCGGGCGCAAGCAGACTGAGAAATTCTCCTTGCAGGATTAACGCTGCTAGTTTGGCGCTTAAATTCGCTGTTATCATTAACCCGGCCAAGTTTAATGAAAAAGGGAGACCGGCAAATCTTTTTATGCCACCTACTTTTAGAACTACAGCTAAAATAATAAAATAAAGAACCCCCGGAAATTGAGTCTGAATAATAACTCCAAGGGGAAGTTCCGGAAACTTAAAAAGGTAGTCCAGCAATGTTCCTAAGACAAAAGTAGATAGAGCCAATAAAGAGCCTGTAGGGATGATAAGCAACGCCGGGAGGCTGAGAATAGCGTACATAAAGATGGCACTGGCTACAGAAAAGCGCAAAGTATTTTCTAAAGGAGAAATAAGTATAACGCTGGCTACTGTAGCCGCTGCTACCACCCAAAAAACCTGTTTGGAATTTGTTTTGTTCATTTGACTGCTCCTGTTCCTTGAATCCGATTCGTAACTACCCGGCAACTGCATACGTATTTTCTCTCAATATCTATATTATAAGTGAGTAAGTGGATAAGTAGGTAAGTGAGTAAGTTAGTAACGAAGAACGAGGAGTAAGGATTTACCTCTTCTCAATCCACTCCCCATCCCCATCGTCTCTCCTACTTACTCACTTACAGCCGTAGAGCCTGCCCCATTCGACTTACGCTCAGGGTAAGCTCTGAGCGTAAGTCGAATGGGCTGACTTACCCACTTATTCACTAGCCAGCTCTACTTCAATATAATCCGTACATCTACGATGCTCAGACCGGATTCGTGCACGATTACCGGGTTTAAATCCATTTCTTTAATTTCAGGATAAGCCTCAATAATTTCGGAACACTTGACGAGTAATTTAGCGATTGCTTTTTTGTCAAAGGGCTTCCCTCCCCGAATACCGTCTAAAATCAGGGAGGACTTAGTATCCTGTATCATTTTCTTGGCCACAACGGGGGAAATAGGCAGCACCCGGAAGGTGATATCTTTCATGACCTCTACCAGTATTCCTCCCAATCCATACATAATGATGGGACCAAATTGGTCATCGATTTTGGTGCCAATTATTACTTCTATACCACTTTCGGCCATGGGGGATACCAGGATACCTCGTATATCTGCCTTGCTATTGAACTTTTTAGCGTTAGCTATAATTTCTTTAAAAGTTTGCCGGATTTTTTCTTCACCTATAACATTAATCTTGACACCCCCAGCATCACTTTTATGCAAGATATCTGGTGATACAATTTTTAATGCTACTTTCCCTGGCATGGCAGCAGCAATTTTTACGGCTTCATCTTCCGTTGTTGCCAGTTTATCCTGAGATACTGAAATACAGTGAGAAGTAAAAAGTTGTTTGCCTTCATGCTCAAGAAGTGCTTTCCGTCCCTCTTTCTGGACTGTTTGAATGATTTTTTTGCCTTCTGTGGTTGCTTTTTTATTGTTGGCAAGGACAAAGTTGACCTTGGTTTTATAAGATTTGAGATAGCTACCGTGTTTGGCGAGGGCACTGATGCAGTTGCAGGCTATTTCCAAAGAATCGTATACCGGTATGTTGTAATGGCGCAAAAGATCTAAGGCATGAGGTTTCTCGAAGCTATAGAGGCTGTGCATAATTATTGGTTTGCCTTGTTTTTTAACCATTTTCCCCATTCTGTGTGCAGCATCTTCTTCGATAAAAGTCAAACTTTCTGCAAACCGTATGCCGTAGCCGCCAAAAAGACCGACAATGAGCAATCCGCCAACGCACGGATCTTTTAAAATGATTTGGGCACATTCTGCAAAAATAGCTGGATCGGCATCTGCGCCGCCGGCGACATCTACCGGGTTAGGTACTGAGGCGGCAAAAGGGAGGACTTCCCTTAGTTTTTGCTGTGTTTTTTCGCTGAGAGTTGGTATCTTAACGCCCAAATCGGTTAGTATATCGGCAGCGATAGTGGCATGACCACCTCCGTCTGCTAAGATAGCAATATTGTTATTTTTTATGGGCGGGAGACTGGAAAGAGTTTCCGCAAGGGGGAAAAGTGCATCTGGGTTTTCAACAACAATGATGCCGGCTCTTTCAAAGGCTCCTTTGGCTACTTCTGACATGCCGGCTAGTGCACCGGTATGTGAACCTGCTGAACGCTGACCGGTGGAAGAACGCCCACTTTTGAGAAGAATGATTGGTTTTTTCTGGGTGGTTTTATAAGCTTGTTGGAGGAATTCACGTCCTTGGCGCATGCCTTCAACATATATCAATATTGCTTTTGTATTGGGGTCATTTCTAAAAAACTCTAGATATTCATGAAACTTGATGTCTGCCTCGTTACCGACTCCTACATAGTAGGAAAAACCTTTTTTGCTTTTGACTTTAGCTTCGGTAATCAAGGTTAAGGCCATGTTACCACTTTGTGTGAGCAGGGCTATATCTCCCTTGGGAACATCATGCAAGCCAACGAGATTGAGGTTGGCTTTAACATTCATCATGCCGGAAGTATTGGGACCGATCAGGCGAATATTATGTTTTTTTGCTACTTCCACCATTTTATTTTCAAGAGCCTTCCCTTCTTTGCCGAGTTCTCCGAATCCCCCGGCAATGATAACAGCGCCATGTACTTGTTTCTGGGCACATTCTTCCAGAATAGCAGGAATTGTTTTGGCCGGCGTGGTAATTAGGGCTAGCTCAACAGAACCTGGAATATCTGTAATTTTTGCATAACATTTTAACCCCAAGATACTTTTCTCTTTAGGATTGACTGGGTAGATAGTGCCTTCATATTTTTCGTCTAAAAGAGTTTTGATGGCTTGATAGCCTCGTTTGGTTTCATTTTTAGAGGCACCGATGATGGCCACTGAGTTAGCATTCATTACTTTTTCAATAGACATTTTTATTCCTCCTTAGTTTTTCTTGCTGCAAAATCCGTTAAAGAGGTTTGTCTCTCTTTGGTGGAAACACAAGCTAAGCAAGCTTCTACTTCAAAATCCATTAGTGCTTCTAGGCTAATTTCATCAGCAGCCATGTTTAATCCTTTTTTTATCATGCTGATAGAAAAGGCAGAGTTGGCGGCAATTTTTTTAGCCATTTCCTTAGCTACAGGCATGAGCTGGTCTAGGGGAACAGCTTTGTTGACTAGACCGATACGCTCAGCTTCTTTACCGTCAATATATTCTCCGGTAAAGAGAAGTTCTTTAGCTTTGCCTGGTCCAATAAGATCCTGCACCAATCGCATAGCTCCCCCCGTAACCGAAGAGGCCACTTTGGCTTCAGGAGAGCCGATTTGTGCAGTTTCAGCGGCAAGACGGATATCGCAGGCTAGGGCTAGTTCGTATCCCGAGCCCAATGCATAACCATTAATGGCAGCAATAGTAGCTTTTTCAAAACGAATTAGTTGGCGTGATGCTTCCTGCAGTTCTGTTAAATACTCGCGATATGCTTCGATGCTTCTTCCTTTGGAGTCTTTTAAATCAGCCCCAGAAGAAAAAGCACGCCCTTCTCCGGTGATGATAACGACCTTGATTTCCGGATCATTTTTTGCGTCTTTTAGGGTCGTTTGAAAGTCAAGCCATAATTGTTTATTCATGGCGTTGAGAACGTTAGGGCGGTTTAGCTTAATGATAGCAATATTTTCTTTTTTTTCATAAATAATACATTCGAGGTTCAACTTAATTTCACTCCTTAAATTATTTTTTGTTTACTTAGGATGATTCTTTATAGATTACTAACTTCTATATTCTAATAACTCACTCCTTTAAATGTATATTATATTATAGAACAAACTACAAAAAGTAACAGGAAAAATCCATATATTTTTTAAATTTTCGAAAATTTAATTTAATACTATAGGAATTTTCTTTTTCAGTGTATTTTAACTTGTCTTACATGCTGCATA